>CAYHKV010000021.1:0-11370 GCA_964357125.1 uncultured Methanosarcinales archaeon
CGATTGGGCATCCCTGAAGCGGAAAAAACTGCTCTGGCAGGTGTCGGCGCGCAGTATGATTCTAATGTAGTCTATCATAACATACTGAAAGAGCTGAAAGATTTAGGAGTTATATTTGAAAATATGGATGTGGCTGTCCAAAAATATCCAGAATTGGTGAAAAAACATTTCATGACTTCCTGCATCCCAATAACCGATCACAAATTCATCATGCTTCATGCGGCAGTATGGAGCGGGGGGACTTTCATCTATGTGCCTAAGAACGTAAAAGTTGAACTGCCTTTGCAGGCTTACTTCCGCATGAACCAGCAGCAGGGAGGGCAATTTGAACATACCCTGATCGTTGTCGATGAAGGAGCAGAATTGCATTATATTGAAGGATGTTCCAGCCCCAGATACAGCAAGAATTCACTACATGCAGGCGGTGTAGAAATTTTCGTAAAGGAAGGGGCGAAAGTCCGTTATACCAGCATAGAAAATTGGAGCAAGAATGTTTACAATCTGAACACAAAACGCGCACTGGTGGAAAAAGACGGGATGATGGTATGGGTCTCCGGAAACATGGGGGGCAGCGTTACAATGCTATACCCTTGTTCGATATTACTCGGAGAAAGAGCAAGAACCGATAATCTCAGCATCGCCTTCGCCGGCAAAGGGCAGACACAAGACATCGGCGCGAAAGCGATCCATGCCGCTCCCAACACCAGTTCAACCATCCATTCTAAGAGCATAAGCAGGGACGGAGGGATCTCTAATTACAGAGGCCTGGTAAGGATCTTACCAAAAGCTAAAGGCGCTGTGACCAGCGTAATCTGCGACGGCCTTATCCTTGATGAACATTCTGTTTCCAACACCATCCCATCATTGAAAGTAGAGAACAATCAGGTCGATGCCATGCATGAAGCTAAAGTTGGAAAGATCAATGAAGAGGCTATTTTTTATTTACGAAGCCGCGGCTTATCCGAAGAAGCGGCTATGAAATTGATGGTATCAGGCTTTATCGAACCCATCGTCAAGGAACTTCCGCTGGAGTATGCCATAGAATTAAACAAGTTGATAGAGTTGGAGATGGGGAACATAAAATGAGAGCAGATTTCCCGATATTGAAAAATGGATTGGTCTATCTGGACAGCAGCGCGACTGCCCAGAAACCGATAGAAGTTATCGAAGCAGTGAAAGGATATTATGAAAATGATAACGCTAATGTACATCGCGGAATTTACAAATTAGCGCAGAAATCTACCGTCGAATATGAAAAAGCGCATGAGATAGTAGCTGGTTTCATCAACGCAGAGATGGAAGAGATCATATTTACCAAAGGGACTACTGAATCGATAAACCTGCTGGCTTATTCCCTTGGAAAAAGATTACAGGAAGGAGATGAGATCGTCCTTTCAGAGATGGAACATCACAGCAATATAGTTCCATGGCAGCAGATAGCTAAGGAAAAGGGCGCAGTCGTAAGATACATTCCGATCACAAAAGAATATACTTTAGATCTAGAGCAGGCGAGAAAAATTATCACCAAAAAAACAAAGATCGTTTCAGTTACTCATATGTCTAACGTCCTGGGGACTATAAATCCGGTGAAAGAGATTGCCGCGCTTGCGCATGATGCAGGGGCGATAATTATTGTTGATGCCGCGCAATCAGTCCCGCATATGAAAATTGATGTAAAAATGCTTGACTGTGATTTTTTAGCATTCTCCGGTCATAAGATGTGCGGACCTACCGGAATAGGAGTACTATATGGAAAAAAAGAATTATTGCAGGATATGAGCCCTTTCCTTTACGGAGGGGACATGATAAACGAAGTTACTTTTGATGATGCAACCTGGAACACATTGCCCTGGAAATTTGAAGCGGGAACGCCTAATATGGCCGGCGCAGCAGGGCTTGCTGCAGCAGTAAGATTTCTTGAAAATATAGGGATGGAAAATATAACTGCGCGCGGAAAAGAATTGACAGAATATGCTTTTAAAAAAATATCAGAAGTTCCGGAAATAAGAATTATCGGTCCTTCAATGGATGAGATGCGCGGACCTATCATATCATTTGAAGTAGAAGGCATACATCCACATGACTTAAGCGAATCGCTCGATATGGAAAATATCGCGGTCAGAGGAGGTTATCATTGCGCCATGCCTTTATTTTCAGTTCTCGGTAAGAAGGGAGCGACCCGCGCATCATTCTATATTTACAACGATCATTCTGATGTTGATAAGCTAGTTACAGCGATAAGTAATATCATCCTACAAAACAAAGCTAAAACTGAAAATCTAACCGTAAAAACTACTAATGAAACCGGGATAGCATTGACGGAGGAAGAAGAGTTATGCAAAGAGAACATAATTGACCATTACAAATATCCCAAAAATAAAGGTGAGATGGAAGGATATACCTTTAAACAAAAACAAGTCAATCCATTATGCGGCGATCAGATAACCATCTATCTAAGATCAGAAGAAGGAAAAATCAGCGATGCGACCTTTACCGGCAGCGGATGCGCGATAAGTCAGGCTTCAGTATCGATGCTGTTAGAAAGAATCAAATGGAAAGAGATCAAAGATATCAAAACTATAGGCGAAAAACAGATATTGGACCTTTTAGGCATACCCATCAGCCCGTCCAGGATCAAATGCGCATTATTGTCGCTGAAAACAGTGCATGACGCTTTGGGGGAATCACGATGAGCAAATTAGAGATCATAGATCTGCATGTAGAAGTTGAAGGAAAAGAGATCATCAAAGGAGTTACTTTGACTGTCAGTCCCGGAAAAGTACATGCGCTTATGGGACCTAACGGTTCTGGAAAATCAACTTTAGCGCAAGCAATGATGGGCCATCCAAAATACAAGATCACCCAAGGCAGGATAATTATTGACGGGGAAGATATAACTTCGGTGAAACCTGAAATAAGGGCGCAAAAAGGACTATTCCTCTCGTTTCAGAACCCGGCTAATATTTCCGGAATAACTACAAACACTTTTTTACGCACAGCAGTCAACAATCTGCGTGAACAGAAAGGACTTGCAGCATATTCCGTATTGGATTTCCATAAATTGCTGAAAGAAAAAATGACTCAGCTTGGGATAGGCCATTCGTTCGGCAAGAGATATCTGAATGAAGGATTTTCAGGCGGGGAAAAAAAGCGCATGGAAATGCTGCAGCTGGCGATGATCGAACCTAAATACGCTCTTCTGGATGAAACTGATTCAGGATTGGATATCGATGCCATGAAATTAGTGGCTGAAGAATTAAAAAAGATGGAACTGCACCGTAAACAAGGAATGTTAGTGATCACCCATTATCATAATTTTTTAACTTACCTGAAACCAGACGAAGTGAGCATCATACGCGAAGGCAGGATAATCAAGAGCGGCGGGATAGAACTTGCGCAGAAGATCGAAAAAGAAGGATTCGGGAGCTTGATCCATGAAAGATAAAATAACTAAAGAACAATTGATCGAAAAGGTCTTCAAAAAATATGAAGATCCTGAACTGGATATAGATGTATGGACTTTAGGGCTGATTTATGATGTCGCTATAGAAAACAACAAAGTCAAGGTGGTATTGACATTCACTTCGCCGATGTGCCCTTTCGGGCCGCAGATGGTGGAAGATCTCAAAAAGAAGATATTTGATCTGGGCGCGGAAGAGGTCAGCATTGAGATCACTTTTACTCCGCCTTGGAAACCATCTGAAGAATTGAGGGAGATGCTGGGAATATGAGTAGACAGATCTATCTTGATCATGCAGCAGCAACGCCGGTAAGAAAAGAAGCAGTCAAAGCCATGAAGTCCGCTGAAAAATATTTTGCCAATCCGGGAAGCACACATGACCAAGGTAAGAAAGCAAAAGGATCATTGGAAGAATCAAGGGAGACTGTTCTTAAGATCATCAACGGAAAGGGCAGTATAATTTTTACTTCCGGCGGTACTGAAAGCATCAACCTAGCTTTGAAAGGGATCGCTTTTGCCAATAAGACAAAAGGCAACCATATCATAACTTCAAAGATAGAGCATAAAGCAGTATTAGAAACGTGCAGATACTTAGAGACCCAAGGATTTGAGGTAACTTATATCGATGTCGACAAATACGGAAGAATAAATCTTAAAGATCTGGAAAAGGCGATCACTGCCAGAACAATATTGATATCAATTATGTATGTTAACAATGAGATCGGCACTATCCAGCCGGTGAAAGAGATTGCAGCTATAGCAAAAAAGCACAAAATATTATTCTATACTGATGCCTGTCAGGCGGGAAACTTGGATCTGGATGTACAGGAATTAGGAATTGATTTACTGACACTCAACAGCAATAAGATCTATGGCCCTAAAGGGGTAGGCTTGCTGTATGTGAAGGAAGAAATCTCTTTGCAGCCCCTGATTCACGGCGGTGGACAGGAGTCTGGATCGCGTTCAGGAACGGAAAATGTCACTGCGATAGCTGGCTTCTCTGCAGCTTTAGAGCTGGCGCAGATGGAAAAAGATAAAGAAAACAAAAGATTGCAAGAATTAAGTTATTATTTTGTAAAAGAAGTCCAGAAAAATATACCTAATGCTTTTCTTAATGGGCATCCTACAGAAAGGCTTTCAAACAATGTACATCTCTCCTTTGAAGGTGTTGAAGCAGAGACAGTATTATCATACTTAAATCAAAAAGGAATTTTTGCATCTGCCGGAAGCGCCTGCGCCGCAAATATAATTGAGCCAAGCCATGTGCTTAAGGCCATGAGATTGCCGGAGAAGTTAGCAAGGGGAAGCATCAGGTTCACTTTTGGTAAAGAAACGACAAAAAAAGATATTGATATAGTAGTAAAAATTCTCACAGAGATTATTTCATCCTTGCGAAAAATAGGATAAGCATAATTTAACAAACTATTTAAATGAACGGCTATTTCTTTTCCATAAATAGATCAAATGATAGGAGGCTAAGATTATGAAAAAAATAATGGTTTTGATGATGATAACTATTCTTCTTGTTTCCGCTGTATCAATTTCAGCAGCCGGAAATCAGCCGGAGAAAGTAAGGGTATTTTTAGAGTTCAAAGGCCAGCCTGATGTTGGCGCAGTACAACAAGCAGGGGGAAGGGTATTGCACAGCTATACCCTTATTGATAATGTCCTTGCGGTGGAAGTTCCCGTAAATGCGTTGTCTGGTTTATTAAAAAATCCAAATGTAGTGAGTGTCGAACAAGATGCGGAAGTACAAGCTTTAGGCAAGCCAGTTCCGTCACAGCCGGTACAGAAATTGCCGTGGGGAGTAGATAAGATAGATGCAGAGCTTTCTGCTAATACCGGAGCAGGAGTTAAAGTCTGTATCGTTGACACAGGAATTGATAAATCTCATCCTGATTTGCAAGCAAATATCCTTGGCGGAAAAAACTTTGTCGCTAAAGGCGCAACCGTTGATCCAAATAAATGGGGCGACGATAACGGGCACGGAACACATGTAGCAGGCACTATCGCTGCGCTTGACAATTCCATAGGTGTGGTAGGAGTAGCGCCTCAGACATCTTTATTGGCAGCGAAAGTCCTTAATAGGCAGGGATCAGGATACACCAGCGACGTTATAGCAGGTATAGAATACTGCGTATTGAACGGAGCTGAAGTAATATCTATGAGTTTAGGATCAAGCTCCGATACGCAAACGCTGCACGATGCAGTTGATGCAGCATACGCTTCGGGATCATTATTGGTAGCTGCTGCTGGAAATGACTACGGAGGACAGGTTTCATATCCTGCCGCATATGATTCTGTTATCGCAGTATCTGCTACTGACAGCAATGACAATCTAGCATCATTCAGTAACATAGGTCCGCAGGTAGAATTAGCTGCACCAGGAGTGAATGTTCTTTCCACCTGGCTGGGCGGAGGATATAATACTATCAGCGGAACAAGCATGGCTACGCCGCATGTTTCGGGAGTCGCCGCATTGGCTATCCAGGCCAACCCATCGATGAGCAACTTAGAGATAAGAGCTTTGATGCAAAACACCGCTGACGATCTGGGATCAGCAGGGAAAGATAATCTCTTCGGCTACGGATTAGTGAACGCTGAATTGCTGAATTAGCCTTATTTTTTTATTTTTAATTTACTTTCTGAGAGTTATCCAATAGATTTTTAACTTCTGGTTGATTTATAGGCTACATGAAACTTCCATCGAAACATCCTCAGGAGATCCAAGTATGGTATATCCTGCCGGCGATCAGGAAAGAATTGGTTGTCGCCATGAAGGAAACCGGGAAATCACAGAAAGACATCGCTAAACTGTTGAACATTACTGAAGCAGCAGTATCACAATATATCAAAGAGAAACGCGGCAAGGAGATCACTTTAAATGCGGAAGTTAAAAAATTCATCAAAGAAGCTGCTTTAAAGATAAAAGATACCACTACTGCTTTCCAGCAGATCCATAAGATAATAGATTTCATCAAGAATTCTAAAGCTCTTTGCCAGATCCATTCACAGATAGAAGGCGACCTTAAAGGATGCGATGTATGTTATAAGTGATCTCGTTTAAAGATGATAACTGTTAGAACTTATTTTGATCAGATACTTTTTTCTAATCGGCCTAAGATGAAGGCGATGGCCTGATCGCACTTTTCTGCACGGATGGTGGCTCCGCCGACATAATAATGCCCTCCGCCGGTGCCGCCGAACTTCTTGCCTACTTCACTGCATAAGCCGCCGAGATCTAATTTACATCGGTCTTTATGAAAAATGTTAGAACCCATGCCTATACGTATAGTTTCTTCTTCAGGACGGCGTACAACTAAGTTGTAACTTGCTTCCTGGAATTTCATGTAAGAATAAAAACGGTCTGCCACTCCGGGGATGAATTTAACTTTTCTATCATCTTGCAGGACAGTTCTTGCTTCTTCTTTATATTCCAGATAAGTATCTACACATTTGCGCCATAACCTGTAATTCTCTAATTGCGCGCGATGATACAATTCAGGGTTCAATTGTGATATGGCGGGACTTACAAGAGGAGTGTCAGCTGGTTTAAGGCTCAGCAGAGTCCTGAACATCTGTTCATTCAATGTAAAATCTTTAGTGTTGAACATCGCACCGATCATGGCTAACTTTTGAAGCGAAGTAGGGTTATAATAATTTTCGTGCGGATAATAGCAAGCTTTGATATCCCCCTTGCTGAAATTTCCTCCGTCATTGGTATCGATCGCTTCTTTAAAAGTCCTAAGTTCATCAGTAAGCATAACTCCCCTGTCGATCAATAGATTGATCAAATATCCGGTACAACTGGGTGAAACTTTCCAGAAATAATTTTCTGACTGATCTTCTTCCGGCTTGTTGCTGAGATGGTGATCACACCAGAATAACACCTTAGAAGAAGGTTTAGGAAGGTCTAAGACAATGTCCCCCTTAGTCAAGGTTACTTTGCCTTGCTGCACATCCTGCGGCTGTGTGCCTAAAATGGGGATCTCCTGAATCTCTTTCTCGCTTAATCCAGTACCGAATAGAAGATTAAAGTACCGCTTTACCATAAAAGCGCTGCAAAATCCATCTGTACAATTGCCATGGGTGACTATCCGCGGTTTCATGTTATTAACCTCATATACCACTAGAAGGATATTTAAAAAGGTTTCCTAATCAATTACGCGTTTCTTAGCTTCCCTGCGCAGCCATTCTTTAAATTCAAATAAGACCTTTTCATTGTCAGCCGCGCCTTTTGCGCGGTTTTTGTCTAATATTAAGTGGAACAGATCATTTGCTTCCACTACGAATTCGGCTTCCAGCAATGATGCATCCTGCGTCTCCAGGAATATATCCACTATGGCCTGCTTGCAGTTCGCCCTTAACTGGATGTTATTCCATACCGCATCCCAGTCTCCTGCAAATTCTTTTACCCGACCGGCCATGCGTTTTAATATGTCTGAGTTGCCGTTGCGCAATTCATCGGTGATCTCTAATTGATCTGTAATAGGATTGTAAACCATCAGGTCTACGAAAGCTCCTTCACGTAAAGGATCGTCATCCCATTCTTTACGCACTTCAGTTATGCGGAGGATACGTTTGTATTTTTTTAAGCCGGATAAGACTGGATTAGTAGTTATGATGACATCTATGGCCTTAAACGAAGTTTTAGGAACACCGATATCATTAACGACACGGTCAAAGACACCATAAGGAGAATCTGCGTGTATGGTCCCTGCAACTACGTTAGCTGCTGCTCCTACCCGCATGGCCTCAAACAAGGCGATGGCTTCTTTAGATCTGACTTCGCCTACAAAGATCGCTGAATCTCCCAACCTCAAGGTGGATCTTATCCCTATAGAAGGGTCTACTTCAGAACCGGGAGCGGATAATGCTGAAGCTACCTTCAACGATTCGATGTTATAACCTAATTTACGCATGGATTCTGTGGGCAGTTCAAAAGTGTCTTCGATAGTCAGAATTCTGGATTTTCGCAGGATCTCGGTCAAAAATGCGCCCAATAAAGAAGTTTTTCCGGAACTTCTGGTACCTGCGACTAAGATAGCGGCGTTGTTGTCGATCAAGAAACTTATGAGGCCTGCTGCGATGGAGTTCATGTAACGCACTTTAGGCTGTACATATAATGGAAAAGTCCAGGGATAATCCCTATGACGCCGGAACGAAAACGCTAGACCGGTCGGACTCAATGGGGCGGTCAATGCAGAAACCCTGGAAGTGAATCCGGTGACCTTCAATTCCGTGTCTAAGATTGGATTGGCTTCATCTAAAGGCCTCCCTGAGATGAGGCGTAATTTAGTGGCCCAGCTTTCTACTTCAAGCAAAGTAGGATAGATATTAGTGTAACAATCGCCGTAATCCTGATGGACGATAAAAATTGGCAGTTCGCCATTAGGTGAATTGATATTTACATCCTGAACTTTCGGATCTGAAAGAAGCAGTTCGATCAGTCCAAAACCGACGGTATTTCTAAGCAGGGCCTGTGTCAATTGGCCTAATTTTTGTTCTTTTAATTTCATGCCCCTGTGCAGCGCAAGATCAGTCAGCAGATCATTTCCTATATTCAGGAAAACTTCCCTCATGCGCTGCGGATCGACAAATTCTTCTCTGCTGGGCTTATGTTCCGACAGGATACGCTTTGCATCGTCCAGCAGCTGAAGCTCATCTTCGGTAAATAAAAATTCTGAAGGGGTGAGGTGATAAAGCACTTTTACATTATTGTCAAATGAAAAGATGTTGACTTCACATTCATCATTGGAAGCGCTAAAATTGTAACTTTCCTGCAGATTGCCGACCGGAAACTCAGAGATCAGTTTAGTGAACATGAAATCCGGCTTAGTAGTGGGATGGAAGATATTATTGTAGATGCTCCTGTCGCCGACTTTATAATCATGGGTATGGGGCATCAAAAGACCGATTATTTTCATACGCTCAATATTTTTTATGGCTTCCTGAAGTATGCCCAGGAATTTCTTCTGGCTGGAGGAATGGCGCGCATCTATCAAGGAGTCCAATTTTATCTTTTCCCTGGTTTCAAGACGTTTAAGCTCCACATACGCCGCCAAAGGGTCTTCTTTCAGCCGTTTTGAGACCAACCGCTGAAATACGGCATAACTTCCGCGCACATAACGTTCATGCAATGGGTCTACAACTATCGAAGAATAAGTGAATCTTTCTTCCTGATTGATATTACGGCAGACGGCAGCTAATTCATTCAATAAGGAAGTCTGGTCAAAATCATATTCGTATTCACGCTGCTGGTTCAGGATAAGAATGCTTACCCCCGTGACCTGCTGTAGGAGATCGACGACTTTAGACATGCAAAAGTCGCTGTATTCGACCGAAGGAGGGAAAGTACAGCTCTCGCAGGAGATCTTAAGGATCTTATTTTCTCCTTCATGAAAAGTTTCAAATTCAAAACACGCCTTATCTGCCATCTTTTTATGAGAAAGAGACAAAGGGAGTTTATTATGTTTTCTGTACAGGGAAATATCCAGAAATACCATTGACCCATCAATCTTAATAGCACTACTAACAAATACTCACATAACTTTATTATATATTATTCCCACAAAGTTAAGAGATGGCAAAAGTTGAAGAAGCGCCCCAGGCAGGTTTCGATCAGGCAAAATTATATATCTGGATGAAAGGATTGGAAAGCAAGGTCAATAATCTTCTTCGTGAAGTTGATCTTCTTAAAAATGATTTCATCAAGAGAGCCAACCAACTAAATAGGGATTTCAAGACGGTCAGTGACGATATGACCGAACTGAGGCATGAACAGGAAAAAATGACCCAAAAAATGGCCTTGATAATCAAAGAGCTGGGACAGACAGCGGGCATAGAGGAAGTGACTACCCTCAAAAAATATGTCGAATTCTGGAATCCTCTTACTTTTGTGACCCAGAAAGACCTGGAAAGGGCTGTCGACAGCAGGATGGAAGCTTACAGCAGGCAAAAAGCAGCAGAAAAAGCCGCGCCTATCAGAAAAGAATAAAAAGACTAAAATAGTTATAGAACATTGGTGATATGATGGCATTGTTTGATAAAAAAAAATCTTCTCCTGTTTCTGAAGTTATGCAGCTGCGGCAGCAGGGCCTTACTGATGATATTATTATCGATGAACTTTCACAAAAAGGTTATTCGCAGCAGCAGATAAGCGATGCGATAAGCCAGTCTGATGCCGGACAAGAACAGCAGCCGGCATCTTATTCCATGCAGAATATGCCTGCTGAACAGATGCAGCAGCCGATGCCGGAGATGCCTTCTCAACAGCAGATGCTCCAGGATGATAACAGCAATATCTACGAGCGCATCGAAGAGATCACCGAAAGCATGATCGATGAGAAATGGGACGATCTGATTTTAGAAGTGAAAAAAATAATAGACTGGAAAAGCAAAGTGGAAGAAAAACAGAATAAATTGGTCTTGGATGTCCAGAAACTTAAGGAAGATTTTGTCATGCTTCATGAAGCAGTCCTTGGAAAATTAGAAGATTATGATACCAGGATGCAGGCAGTAGGAACAGACCTAAAGGCAGTAGGCAAAGTGTTCAAGGATGTCATCCCTACATTTGTCGATAACGTCAAGGAATTATCCTCGATAAAAGAAGAATTGAAAAAGAAGAAGTAAGGTTAAGATTTATTATTTTTGTTGTGTTTATTTGTGCCATCCTATCAAAGGAGTCATTCTGGAATGCCAAGAGCCTTGCCCGCGGAGAGTGAGCAATCCTATCTGCAGGTAAGTTCCTTTATTTGCGTAACAGACTAAACCGATCTGCAATCCATTAAATTCTCCTTGAACTACATTTACAAGACCTACTTGCACTCCTTTCTCATTTCCAGCATAATTGAATGGGCCGATCTGAGCGCCGACATGTTCATTCAAAACGTAATTGATTCCGCCAAATT
>CAYHKV010000022.1:0-11017 GCA_964357125.1 uncultured Methanosarcinales archaeon
GACTATCAAATCAAAAGATTTATAAACAAAGTAGCTGTTTTCAGCTCTATGTCCAGAAGAATAAGCCTGCAAGATCAGCTGAGAAGCATAATCGGTGAAGTAGCTTACACTTCTTCCCAGATAAGCACTATGTTGACGCATCTAGGGATCGCCACAGTTAGCGAACATCGGATTAGGGACTATGTTAATAAAAATAACTTAGCTTTAGATTTAAGGCAGTTGGGCGTAAAACCGCACGTTTCATCTATTAGATACATAATACCAAAATCAAATCTTACTTCTATCATTGAAGGTTTGGATATACCTGTAACTGCATCAAATCTGGAAGATGCCGCTTACGATTTGAAGTACCAGATTTAATTTCTTCTCAAACCCGAAGCAAACCTTATAAATAATCCAGCTTCTGTAAACTATACCATGGAAGAAGAATTTCAAGAACAACCAGTCGGACCGCCAAAAGAAGTCAAGCGTATAAATGACACTACTTGGGAACTTCCTGCATCATATAGGAAAGGGATGCGCGTTCCTGCCAGGATTATCGCCAGCAGTGAATTGATGGGCAATATGGATGCCGGAGTGTTCAATCAGATAGCTAACGTAGCTACTCTTCCGGGAATCCAGCGATATGCGTATTGCATGCCTGACGGCCATTGGGGTTATGGTTTTCCGATAGGCGGAGTAGCAGCATTCGATCCTAAAGAAGGCGGCATAATCTCTCCGGGCGGAATCGGATTTGACATAAATTGCGGTATGCGTCTTATCACTACTAATTTAACTATCGATGAAGTCAAGCCCAAGATAAAACAATTAGTCGATGAATTATACAAAGCGGTCCCTGCCGGAGTCGGCTGCAAGGGTTTTGTAAAAGTAAGCAAAGAAGAATTCAAAGAAGTGATGAAAGACGGCGCACAATGGTGCCTAAAGAAAGGCTACGCCTGGAAATCAGACATTGATCATATTGAAAGCCAGGGAAGAATACCTCACGCTAGTCCTGACAAAGTTTCTGACCGGGCTGTAAAGCGCGGATTAGATCAGCTCGGCACTTTAGGTTCAGGCAACCATTATCTGGAGATCCAGGTAGTAAATGAAAAAAATATTTATGATCAGAAAGCAGCAAAAATAATGGGTATCAATAAGCCAGGACAGATAGTCATCATGGTCCATTGCGGCTCCCGCGGTTTCGGCCATCAGATAGGAACTGATTACTTAAAATTATTTCTAGAAGTCATGCCCAAATACGGCATAGAGATACTTGATCAGGAATTGGCCTGCGCTCCTTTTAATTCTCCTGAAGGGCAGGATTATTTCAAAGCCATGGCTTGTGCAGCCAATATGGCTTTCGCCAATAGGCAAGTAATAACCCACCAGATCAGGAAAGTTTTCAGCCAGATATTCGGCAAAAGCGCGGAAGACCTGGAAATGAATCTAGTGTATGACGTCGCTCACAACATCGCAAAATTAGAAAAGCATCTTGTTGACGGAAAGGAAAAAGAATTGCTTGTCCACAGGAAAGGGGCTACCAGAGCTTTTGGGCCTTCCAGATCAGCGGAACTGCCGAAGGAATATGCAAAGATCGGACAGCCGGTAATCCTCGGCGGAAGCATGGAAACAGGTTCATATCTTTTATTAGGCACAGATGAAGCAGACGAAACCTTCGCTTCTACCGCTCACGGCGCAGGCCGAACCATGAGCCGGGCAAAAGCCAAACGCGAGATCAGAGGAGACCAATTACAGAAAGACATGGAAACACACGGAATCTATGTTCATGCTGTAACCATGGCCGGATTGGCTGAAGAAGCAGGAAAAGCGTATAAGGATATCGATGAAGTTGTAAAAAGCTTGGATGACGCTGGAATAACTAAGCCGGTAGTGGCTCTGAAGCCGATCGGGAATGTGAAGGGATAGAGTACACCCATTAAATGATCAAAGAAAAAATTAAACAAAAATTAAGTATAACTATTACTATTCTAATTTTTTTACTAGTTGTTATTAAGGAATTTGTATTATTATATCAATCTCCAGAGGATGCCAGCAAAATATTCATTGCTTTTTCATTTATTGTTGCGTTATATATAATCATTTATGGTTTATTTTATCTATTCGAGAGAAATCTCTTCAAAAATAACATCACTTTCTTAATTGATTATCTTTTAACTATGAACTTTTTCGTAGTAGGTATCCAAATAATTTATCTGCTTTTTTCAACGAATGGGAGAAGTATTACTAATCTTGTTTTAATGGTATTACACAAAGTATTTGGTTATACTCTGGTGGCATTAGTTATTATCCCTATAATTATTTTTATTTTATTCATTTGTTTTGTATCTAACCCAAAAAACAAAGTTAATAACTTATAAAATGGCATTTTTTTCTTTTTTCCCATTCCATAATGAAAACAAATCATTTTAAACACTAAAAGCAGCAATAGAGATATGCGAGGCTCTATTACCTTATTTCGTATTTTTGGCATAGACATAAAGCTCCATCTTTCATGGTGGCTGGTTTTCGTCCTTATCTCCTGGAGTTTAGCTACCTCCTTTTTTCCCCATTACTTTCCGGGACAGCAGAACACCATCTATTGGCTGATGGGTATAGTTTCAGTCTTATTGTTGTTTGTTTCAGTACTGCTTCACGAATTGAGCCACTCTTTGGTAGCCAGATCAAGAAAGATCAAAGTTGAAAGCATAACTTTATTTTTCTTCGGCGGAGTTGCAGGGATAAATGATGAAGATTTAAAACCAAGTTCAGAATTTTTGATGGCTGTAGCAGGCCCGTTATTCTCTTTATTGTTGTTTGCGATATTTTACGGCCTTTATCTCATAAATGGGTCATCGTTCTGGACCCCCATAACATATTATCTTTACCAGTTGAATCTGATACTTGCGTTATTCAATCTCATCCCCGGCTATCCTCTTGACGGAGGAAGGGCTTTCCGGGCTTTGTTATTCATGCATTATAAGGATATCAAGAAAGCCACAAAGATCGCAGTATTAGGTGGAAGGATTTTTGCTCTGCTGTTAGCTCTTTTTGGCATACTTACTGTTGTCAACAGGCAGGCCAGCGGCCTTTGGTTTTTGTTCTTAGGCGGATTCTTGTATTACATCGCCGGACTTAGTTATGAGCAGGTGCTGGTAAAAGACGCTCTTGGCTCTATCCCGGTAAGAACCCTGCTTACTAAGAAATTCGTCAAGCTTGATCCTTCCATGCGTTTTTCAGATTTTCTGCAAAAATATCTTGACGCGGATGAAGAAGTATTTTTAGTCCAGAATAAATCTTTTTCAGGCATGATGGATATCAAAGGATTGAATCCGATTCCGCAGCGGATGCAGAGGTTGTTAAATCTCAAACAGGTCTCTATTCCATTATCAACGATAACTCCTTTACAGATAAATGAAACGGCATTCAATGCCTATCAGAAATTCTCAGCCCAGAACGTGGATATTCTTCCGGTGATGCAAAAAGGCGTGCTTCTAGGTTTCGTTGCCAGAAGAAGAGTCATGCACCGCCTGATATGGTCGCTGAAATACAGCATAGGCGTGGGAAAGCAGAATAAGAAGCTGTTGGTAGAACTTTAAAAGCCCATCTTCAGAAAAAGAAAAGATTATAAACGAACTCGAATAAATACCAAAAATGTTGATAAGTAAAAAAGAATTTATAAGATACTTGAAAGCTGATAGTCCTTATGTTGAAGCATTCTGCCGATCACAGGGCGTAAGCTTATGGCGTGTAGATGAAAACACCGAAGACTTCCCTCCTCAAGGCCTTATGTATTATTTTACGGATGATCTGGGAGGATACACTATAAACGCCATAAAAGGCAGCTTAGAAGAAATATTAGATGATTCTAATAAAAAATAGACAGGTGAATAAAATGGCATTACGATTTCCAAAATCGATGGATGAGTGTATTTATTTCAGCAACCGTTTTATCGGTGAAGCGCAGGTAAGCGCATGGGTATACAGAAAGGACTGTCCTAAATGCAAGAAAGCAAAGATGGGCAAGCCGGTAGAAAAAGGAAAAATCAAGACCCGCGCATTAGAATATGTGTGTCCGGCCTGCGGCTATACTGAAGGCAAGACGGAACACGAAGAAAGTCTTACCTTAGAGGCTAAATACACCTGTCCGCATTGCGGAAAAGAAGGGGAATCGACCACCCAATATAAGCGTAAGAATCATCAAGGCGTCCCTTCGTATATCATCACCTGTATCCACTGCAGCAAGATAATTCCGATCACCAAAAAGTTGAAAGGAATAAAATAAATATTTTAAAAACGGAGGTTGAGGTTATGTTAGACAAAAAATTAAGTAAATACGCTCCCTGGAGCATAGTAGCTTTACGATTGGGAGTGGGCATCGTATTTTTAGTGCATGGATTGGGTAAATTATTGAACGTCGGCCCTTCAGCCATGCCTATAGAAGGATTTGCAAGTTTCCTTTCCAGCTTAGGTGTTCCTGCAGCATCGTTGTTAGCATGGGCAGTAGCATTGGTAGAGGCGCTTGGCGGATTAGCGATATTGGTCGGTTTCATGACCAGATACGCAGCATTGTTATTGTCAGCGGTCATGCTGGTAGCCTTAGGGATGGTGCACCTCTCAAAAGGATTTTCGGCGGGCAAAGGCGGGTATGAATATGTTTTGATGCTTTTGTTGGCATGCGTCAGCCTATTGCTTAGCGGTCCAGGCCAGAAATTAGTTTTAGGGAAGAAAAAAGAATAAATTTTTTATTTTGTTATTTTTATCTTTTTATTTTTTATTTACTTTTTCATTCTCGTTATCTTTAAATACTCCTTTTCTTTAGATTATGAAATATGAACCTGGGATCTAAATTTATACTTTTTTTTATAATTTTGATATCTATAAATGGCCTTCTGGTCATCGCAGATGATCCTCCTACATTTGATCCGACCAATTTCGATTACATGAACGGCGATTATAACACTGTCGTCTGGAGCCAGATAAGCGACTGGAGCAAGATCAACTGGGATAAAGTCAACTGGGAAACATTCGATTGGAACCTGCTTGATGAAGCTGCATACAAAAGTCTTGATTTCAGCAAAGTTCCTGAAAAGTATGCAGATAAAGTTGATGCAAAGAAAGCCATCGATGCCGGCAGGGGGAAAGATCTGCCTGCGAATATCATCGCAGCGAACTTTGATGAGGTGGATGAGATTAATGACTTGGATTTATCAAAAGCAGCGGATGCAGTCAAACAGAAATATGGCATAACCATCTCTGAAAATTCATTTGGCCCTAGCGCAAATATCAGGGGCGGAGTGTTAAGCACCAGTTCATATCTAACAGAAGGTATCTATACTGATATGGCAGAAATAGACAGTTTAGAATTAACTTCAAAAAACGGTTGGGCTGTCAGGATAGACGATAACGGCGTAATATCTGCTGCTCCTGCAGCCTTGAATCAAGGGATCTCAGAAATAACCGATAGTGCAATCTCTATCGAAGATCACTTCAATATCGAGGGTATAGCGTCGTATACTACTGAAGACAATCTGAAAGCTACCCTTGAAGGTGCCAGTTTTAATGGCAAACAGATGTATGTAAAAAAAGGCAATATTGGGCTGGTAGCCATAGATAATGATGAGGGATCTGATTTTTTAGTTGATGCTAAAAAAGATATTGACATCTATCTAGGTCAAGTTAAGGATCCGCAGGCAAATTATATCCAATTAATCAAAGGACCGCAGACTTTTGTTGATGATGACACCAAAGCGAAAATGGAAAAATTAGGGTTCAAGGCTGGCGAAGAAGTGACCAATAAGATGGTGATCAACTCCGTAAGTGATGAAGATATAATTGTATATCCCTTGCCGGGAAATAGATTGTTTAACATGGTAAAAAGGCAGTACAGTACTGAACCTGGAGTACTTCCTACCTTGGTGGCTGACTACAGGGACGAGCTAAAGATAACTGTTTCTCCCGGCGCAAAAGTAGATATCCAGTCCAGGACTAGTATAGGTGAAATTCCACTATTGACCCAGAGCGGAAGCGGTGAAGTGACTATCAGGACTGGAAGAGGGATAGTTATAAAAGCTTCAGAAGACCGCTTGGCGTTTACTCCGCCTGAAGCATTCTCTCCTAGCCTACATGAACCTAGCCCAGATGAAATGATCAATGACAAAAATACGGTTCCGATGAGGATCATAACTTCAAATCCAAACAATGATCAGTTACAGGTAAGTTCTTCAAACCAATACACAGTCTGGAACGGGGTTCACGGAGAGTTCGAAGAAGATTTAGTGACTTTTATGTCTACAGATGGGAAACCCACTTCTTCTTACATTGAAGATAATTTGATAAAATCTATAGCTGATCTTAAGCAGGAGTACCCTAGTATGGATTTTAAGATTAGGGCCGGAGTTGTAGATGGCGTTTATACTCCTGATGAATATCAAGATATCACTCCCAGCATGGCTCAATTGATATATAAATTCATGGCCAAGGGCGGTATTGAAAATTTTGTCCAAGAGATCAGGTTCGGTACGCTTGACAACTCCGGAGTTTTTCCGAAATCTGAAAGCAGTAAATTACCAATTATGTTTTTCGGCGAAAGAAGCTTAGATACGGCAACTAACTTAAAATACCCAATAAGAGACCTGGCTAACCCTTCAATGGTTATAGATCATGAATTTGAACATGTCATAGAATATAATCTTTTCGTTAATGAAGAAAATAGCATAAATAATGGTGGAAAAGGTGAAACTATCTCTAATTTAAATGTAAATCTAGTTAAATCGATATACGCCAAATTAGAACAAGATTCAGTACTGACCCAGATGAAAGAACAGATTATCAAAAACAATGATCCTCCGGAATTAGCAGCTAAATTAAGTTCTAGTCTGGAAATTGTTGCAGAAAACCAGGCGTTAATAGATAATTTTATCGTTCGGAAGCTTGTACAGAAAGATACTGAATTGGGTAAGCAGTTTAAAAATAGATTAAAAGAGTTAACTGGATTATACCCTTACTCATTTTTAATACCTAAAGGATGGAAAAGTTATCCAGAATTATTCTCTACTTATACAGAATTGAAACCTGCCGGCCTGCGAAAAGAGCCAGAAATTGCACAACTGTTATACGACCGAGCCAACAGCTTAGGCATCCGGCAAGGAGATCCTGCATATTGGATCGTAGAAGATGCCTCGCGCAGATGCAAGGTGGCTACCGGTTCAGAATGCCAGCCTTGTAAATCTTATACGCTCACCTGCTCAAAGCCTACTGCTGTCTCTCAAAAATAAGAATTTTATCTGCTATCCTTATCTCCTTTCTAACAGCAATCTTTAAATAACTTCTTCATTTCCAAAGGGATATGAAATCACCTGCCAAGTATGTTGTAACTGGAGCGCTTCCTTACGCCAATGGACCTATACATATAGGCCATCTGCTGGAATATGTGCAGGCAGATATCTATGCAAGATTTTTACGTTCTACCGGCAAAGATATCTTATACATCTGCGCTTCTGACATGCACGGGACGCCGATAGAAGTGAATGCTAAGAAAGCAGGGGTAGAACCAGAAATATTCGTGGAAAAATACTGGAAAGAGCACCAGGAAGACTTCGCCTCTTTCCTTATCGCTTTTGACAATTATTACAAGACTCATTCTAAAGAAAATAAAGAGCTTGCTGAACATTTTTTCACTGAACTGAAAAAGAAAGGATTGATCTACACCAAGAATATCGATGTTATTTACTGCCAAAGCTGCAAAAGGACTTTGCCCGACCGGTACGTCCGAGGAACTTGCCCATTATGCGGCATCGCAGATCAATACGGCGATGTCTGTGAAGGATGCGGCAGCGTCTTAAAAGGGACCGACCTGGTAAATCCAAAATGTTCCCTATGCGGAAATATTCCTTCGATAAAGCCCAGCCAGCATTATTTCTTCAAACTCAGCTCTTTCTCAAGTAAACTTAAAAAATGGATAAACTCAAAAGATGCCGGACTTCAGAAAGAAGTAAAGAATTGGCTGAAAGACTGGTTGGACAAAGGTCTTGAAGACTGGTGCATATCCAGAGATGCTCCATACTTCGGTTTCGAGATCCCTGGCAGCAAGAAAGAATGCGGGGAAGTAAAATACTTTTACGTATGGCTGGATGCTCCTATCGGATATATCTCTTCTACTAAAAATTATTGTGACAAAAACAGCAGCAAAGATCATCACTGCAGATGGGAAGATTACTGGAAAAAAGGCGAAGTGTATCATTTCATCGGCAAGGACATCTCTTATTTCCATTTCTTGTTCTGGCCGGCTATGTTGATGGCCATGGATATCCCCCTGCCTAAATTGACTGTGCATGGATTCATAACCGTGAACGGCCAGAAGATGAGCAAGTCCAGAGGCACTTTTTTCACCGCCAAGGATTTCTATAAATTGTACGGCGCAGAATCGCTGCGTTTCTATTATGCCAGCCATCTGCAGCGCAATGTAGTAGACGTGAATCTCAATCTTGAAGAATTCCAAGCAGTTATAAACAATATCCTGGTAGGAAAACTGGGTAATTTCTGTTACCGCACCATGACTTTCGCGGAGAAGAATTATCCTCTGCTTCCCGCAGCTGCCGAAAACAAAGCCATGACCAAAAAAGTATTGTCTTTGACAGAAAAAATAAAGAAAAATTATTCAGAGATGGATTATCAGGCGGCAGTAAAAAACATAATTCTGGTCGCTGATATAGGAAATGCTTATTTCCAGAAAACAGAACCTTGGAAGTACAAAGATGATCCGAAAGTTCAAAAAGCTGTAAGCTGGTGCGTCAATCTTGCCCGCGACCTATCGATCCTTGTAGGTCCGATACTTCCTGAATTCAGCGAAAAGGTAAGCGCTTCTTTAGGAGAAGAAAAATTAGCCTGGGATGATATGGATTTCTCCTGGAAAGGCAAAATCAATAAGGTCAAGCTGTTAGTAAATAAGCTTGAGACTTCAAAGCAGGAAGCGGTCTTCCCGCTTCAATTGACCGTAGGAAAAATTCTGGAAGTGAACGATCATCCTAATGCCGACAGCTTGTATCTGCTTAAGGTCGATCTGGGCCAGTTCGGAAAAAGGCAGGTAGTGGCTGGATTGAAGAAATACTTCTCTAAATCAGACCTCTCGGGCCGAAAAGCAGTTTTCGTAGCTAACATGAAACCGGCCAAACTTCGCGGTGAGATGAGCGAAGCTATGGTCTTAGCAGCTGACGACGGAAATAAAGTCAGCATTCTTGAAGCGCAGAAACAGTCTCCGGGCGACGAAGTCCATTTTGAAGGGACTAAAAATTCCCGCGAACAGATAACTTTTGAAGAATTCATGAAAACGGTCATGGAAGTCCGTTCCGGAGAAGTTTGGTGGGAAGGAAAGAAGTTAGTGGGCGATCTTGAAGAGATCAAAGTTCACGGCGTGAATGATGGCGCTAAAGTAAGGTAAATCTATTTTGTAGTATAACAAACTTTTTAAGATATGGCATTTTATTTTGAAGTGATGGCTGATAAAAAAGATACAAAAGCTTCCAAGAGAGAATCTCTTTGGGATCCGGTGACTGCAGAAGACCGTGAAAAATTAGAACAGGTGTTAGCCCCTTTTGCTGATGTAGACGTTGATGTAGTAGTGAAGGAGGGTCTGGAAAAACAGAAAGCTTATAACAAACAATTACGTGAAAGCGCCAGGACTCCCGAGCAGCTGACCGTGGGGATAGAATGTAAAGTGATTGATGCTAATTTCTACCAGCAGGGAACCTCCCATACTCCTCGTTCAGAGATGAGGATCGGCGGAAATTCACCAGTATACCGCACCGGCGATATCTACCATCTAGAATTGATCGTAGATAGTAATTCACCGCTTAAAAAAATTACATTTAACGGATGGCCTCATATAGAAGTAGGAGATCTGATCAAAGCTTATATGATACAAGGAGAATATAAATTTGAAAAAGAGCTATTCAGTGAACCGGTTTATCATAAATCCCATACTACTCCTAAACAACTTGTACCTAGGGAGCTGAAAGAACACGAATTTCCTTTTAAGCTTGAGAAGCTTCGCGATGGATTAGTTGTAGCAAGATATCATGGTGTTACTGCTATTCCTTATGATGAGGCCGACAAGCAACATAAATAAGCCTGATCTCCCGCAATATTTATATATCCTTCTTCTTTACTGATTCTCGATAGAATGAAGCAAAAAAGAGGTAGTGTTACTAGAGGTATTTTTAGTTTTTCAACTTTATCCAGAATCAATCCTTCCCGGCATGGGCAGGTAACTATTTTCATCATCATCGGCATACTTATCCTGTTTGTTTTTTCAGGCGCTTTATATCTTATGAAGAAAGTCAATCAAGAAGAAGTCACTGATGAAGGCATGCCCATAATCGCTTCTGTTCCTCAGGAATTCCAGCCCATCCAGTCATTCACTGAAAATTGCCTGTCTCAGACTGCCAGGAGAGGTCTTGACGTTTTAGGGCAGCAGGGCGGTTATATCTATCCAAATTTGGTGGGTAAATTTTCTTCTGAAGATCCGACCGATTCTGATGGTCTTAACTTAGAACCTTTAGAAGTGCCTTACTGGCATTATAACCAGATGCCAAATAAAGATCCAAAAATATCTTACGCTTCTTTAAAACCTTATCTATATGCCAAAGATGATCCTGAAGGGAGCATAGAAACGCAGTTATCAAGCTTCATCAGAGAAAACCTGTATGATTGTATAAACTATTATGCTGGATTTACCGGACAGGGTTTTGTGATAACCGCTTCAGGGCTTGAAGATAAAAATGAAGGCTTTGACGTTAAGGCTTCGATAGCTGAAGAATCAGTCAATGTTCTGCTGACCATGGAAGTGAAAGCAAAAAAAGGCGATGCTGAGATTGTCATGAGCCAATTTGTGGCCTATCTTCCCATCCGCCTGAAACATTATTATGAAGTAGCTTCTGAGATCGCCGAGGTGCAGAAAAATCATAACTTTTTAGAGCTTCAAGCTTTGGACTTATTAAGCACTTATTCTTCTGTCAAAGTAGATAAGCTGCATCAAATGGAA
>CAYHKV010000023.1:0-10734 GCA_964357125.1 uncultured Methanosarcinales archaeon
TTTGGAGAGCCGACAGGGGTTTTCCAGGGAAACGATGTGTATGATCCTTCTGTGCTGAAGATCGATGAGAATACCCTCAGAGTGTTCTACGGAAAAGTCGCGCCTCCACAGAAACCTGCGGTGGAAAGCCATACTGGGGTGGTTGTTGAATAATGTTTATATACCCATCAACATTGAAAGTAAGTAAAACAAAAAAATGGAACCAATAACCAAATCTGAGGATCTGGCGCAGAGATTGCGTAATCTATACAAGGTGCATGGGTGTGAAGATGAACTTCCGGCGCATGGAAATTTAGTGGCTAAATTAGAAAATGTAAGCCCAATCATGCATGAAGCTACCAAAACATGGCTGGAGCGGGAGCAGCTATATCCTATTTCCGAGGAACAGGCTAAAGATTTAGCAAAGAGGCCTTTATCGGAAAAGGTTAAAATGTTGTATGCGTTTACCTTGATTGGTGCAGTAAATTATGCAGATCAAAAAAATGAAGAACAAGAGGGATCATGGTTTGACTTAATTTACGGCGGGTTAAGAGCTTTACCTTCAGCGTTTAAAGAAGCAATAAAAGGAGTAGATCCTCAAGAGCTGATGGAAAATCATAATAACTATGCAAAACAATATTTTAAAAGTGCTAAAAGAAATTTTGATTATTACTTTTTAAATTCCTAAACATACGCTTCCTGGGCGATCTTCTCTAATTTCGCTTTGTTTTTCCTAAAAGGTATAAGAAGAGCATTTATCTCCTTGGCTAAAGCATTTTTTAGGTCCAATGGGTGAATCTTTTTCTGTAAGAAAATATCTTCAAGTTCCTGATAGGTTTTGAATTCGATATTACCGCCGAATTTTGCAGGACGTTCAACTACAAATGATTCTTTCGCATCTTCTTTCAAAGGCATGATCACTAATTTCATAAATGCTAAAACGCCGTTATCTTCTAATTTTCCTTCTTCGCAGTAAGCTCCGCGGATCTTTTCCTGAACGGCCTTTTCATCATCCAACAGATCAATTTTTGATTTCGGATCTGATGCGGACATCTTTTTGCCTATCAATCCGGGAATCAAAGGAGTCATGACCTCTATCCGAGATTTGTATCCTGCTTTAGGTAAGTATTCGCGGGCATACATCAGGATCTTTCGCTGATCGATACCGCCGTATTGTACATCAGCATCGAGATATTCCTCATCTAATGCCTGCATAAGCGGGTAGATTATGCCGCTGAGTTTTGGGTTGTCTCCAAATTTGACCACTTCAGAGGCAGCTTTGGTGGCATCATGTATGGAAGTGAAGGTGGATAATTTCAATACATCTAAGATATATTCTTTCTTAAGCTGGAATTCTGAACCTTTGATGAATTCTATATTTTTAGTATCTGCGCCGACAGATTCAAAGATCAACGAAATAACATTAGAATAATATTTGTAGCGTTTTTCCAGCACATCCCAGGGGCAGTTGTCTAAAGCTCCGTGGATGTCAGCCAGTAATACTTTTACTTTGAAGCCTGCTTTGAGGAAATCCGATAGTTTCAGGACCCAGACAAAATATCCTATGTGCGGCCTTCCGGTGACGGCCGTGCCCAGATAAACGATGGGCTGTTTTTTCTTTTTTAGCAAGTCCAGGAGCTCTTGTTCAGTGACTATTTCCTGAGTATTCCTTTTTATCAGGGCAAGTTTCTGTTCCGTATTCATCGATAGCTTAGAAAGATGGCAGGTTTAAATATTTAATGGGAAATTCAGTAAAATATAAATACCCCCGATGAAATTGAGCAAATAGGGGGCAGTAATGGTAAAAGCAATAATATTTGATTCTTTCCAAAAGGAAAGACCGAAAATAATGGAGGAAATACAATGGTAAATGCCATTATTTTCGATTTTTGGGGGACTTTGGTAGAAAACGGAGTCTGGAGCCCCATAAAACAGGTGCAAAAAACACTTAACATAGATTTACCTTTCTCGGAATATGTCGTGCGCATGGAAAAGGCCATGATGACTAAAAATTTCCCTTCATTGAAAGAAGCTTTTGAAGAAGTGTGTAAAGAATTTGACGTTTCGTGTGCTCCTGCGAAGATGGAACAATTGATCGGGATGTGGAATAAATCCTGGATGTTAGCCAAACCATACGATGAGGTCTTGTCAGAATTAGAATCGCTACAGAAAAAATATAAACTCATATTGGTCTCAAATACGGATTGCTTCTCTATCGGCCAGGTATTGGACAAATTTCAATTGCGTAATTATTTCACCGATATTTTCTTATCCTGTGATGTAGGAATGATCAAGACCGATGAAAAATTCTTACTTGATGTGCTTGAAAAGGCCGGCATCGATGCGAAGGATTGCGTCGTGGTCGGAGACAGCATATTAAGCGACATGGAAGCTGCCAAGGCGGTGGATATAAAAGCGGTACTTCTGGATCGTAAAGAAAGGCAGCATTTCCACCCAAAGATTAAAAACCTTAAAGAATTATCTCCCTTATTAAGCGAATTATGATGGAGATAACTTTCCTAGGGACCGGGTGCATGCAGCCCACTAAAACCCGGAATCATGCAGGGGTATTGCTTAGTTATAACCAGGAGAATATTCTTTTTGATTGCGGTGAAGGGATACAGAGACAGATGAGGATAGCCGGCGTAAAAATGGCTAAAATAACCAAGTTGTGTATCACCCATTGGCACGGCGACCATGTATTTGGAATACCGGGATTATTAAGTTCTATGGGGGCTGATAGAGCAGGACAAGAAGAAGAACAGACGCTGCATATCTATGGGCCTAAAGGGACTAAAGTTTACCTTTCCCATCTGTTCAAGAGTTTTGCGGCAAAGGATATCATACCTTACGAAGTGCATGAAGTGAAATCAGGCAAGATATTGGAGACCGATGAGTTTGTTATGGAAACACAGCCATTAGAACATTCCACCCCCTGCATAGGATATAGTTTTCGGGAAAAGGATAAATTGCGTATAAATGTAGCCAAAGCAAAAAAACTAGGATTAGATGGGCCTATACTGGGAAAATTACAGCAAGGCCAGGATGTTATGTTCAAAGGGAAAAAAATAAAGCACAGAGAAGTCACTTACAGCGTCGCCGGGAAAAAGATAAGTTATGTAACTGATACTATTCCTTGCAGGGGAGCGGAATTGCTGGCTAAAGACGCTGACCTGCTTATCTGCGAAGGCACACATCTGGATGAAATCAAAGAAAAGACTGAGAAGGCTAAGCATATGACAGTACGACAAGCAGCGTTGATCGCATCGGAGAACAATGCTCAGAAACTAGTAATAACCCATGTCAGCCAAAGATATAAAGAGCCATCAGAGATGCTGGAAGAAGCTAGAACTTATTTTGACAATTCAGTTATTGCAGAAGATTTCATGAAGTTTAACCTTTGATCGGTCAGAGAGATCCATAAAACTCTTTCATCAATTTTTCTATGTCAGCTATTTCTTTAGAGGCTATTATTTTTGCGCGCAATTCCTTCCCGCCTGGACAGCCTTTTGAGAAATTCATGGCTTGTATCTTTATGTTCTGTATATTGACCGAAGGAAATTTTTTAGCATATTTGAGGTAACTAAAAAAATATTCAATCTTTTTCTTGGGTGATAATTCTTGGTATTTTCCGGTAGTGAGATAATCGTTTATCTGAGTGAAAATAAACGGGTTTTTAGCTGCTTCCCGGCCGATCATGACATAATCACATCCGGTTTCATCCAGCATCTTTTTAGCGTCTTCAGGAGTTCTGATGTCTCCGTTGCCAACGACTGGGATAGACACCAGCTGTTTTAATTCTTTGATCAAAGACCAATCGGCTTTTCCTGAATAGCCCTGCTTCACGGTTCTGGGATGGAAAGTGATCATGTCTAACCCTTCTTCTTGTGCGATTTTAGCTATATCTTTCCATCTGTCCGGCTTGTTCACTCCAGCCCTGATCTTTACGGTTATCGGCTTTTTTGTTGATCTGCGCATAGTCCTGAATATCTCACGCGTAATATCTGGGCGCTGCAGCAAGGCAGAACAGGCCATCTGCTGAGTCACATGTCCGGCCGGGCAGCCCATATTATAATCGATGATGTCAAAATGAGGCTCGACTACTTTTATGGCTTTTTTTAACGCATCCAGATCAGAACCATATAATTGCACAGCGACGGGCCTTTCTTCTTCCGAGTATTCGATGAATTTTTTTATATCTGCAGATTTTGCGATGACGGCGTGTATGTTGGTGAATTCAGTCACTACTAAGCCCGCTCCCAGCTCTTTGCATACGATCCTTAAGGGAGCGTTGCTTAACCCGGACATGGGCGCTAAGAATGCTTTTGATGTAAATGTTGGCAGCATATATCTGAAAATCGATGTTTAAATAAAAAAGGTATGGTGAATATTCCAACCTCGAAGAGCTTAAATAATCCTTTTCTTTTTTATTTTCCATGAACACCAAAGCAAAGGGAACCAGGGGTGAACGTGAACTTATCCATTTTTTAAATCAAAATGGCTGGTCGGCTATCCGCGCGGCGGGCAGCGGTTCGCAGAGATACCCAGCTCCGGACATCCTTGCCGGAAATGCTATGCGCAGAGTAGCCATAGAATGCAAAGTCACAGCTGAAAATAAAAAATATCTTTTAGATGAAGAAGTAGAACAATTACGGGCTTTTGCCAATAAATTTGGCGCAGAAGCCTGGGTAGGGGTGCACTTTCCTGGCGAGCCATGGTATTTCTTTATGTTAGAGGACATCCAGCAAACCGGCAAAAGTTGGGCGGTCTCTTTGGAATTGGCCAAAAGGAAAGGGCTGACCATAGAAGAGCTATTGGGCATATCTAAACTCCAGAACAATGAAGAAAACCAAAAGGTTTAAAAGTGTCACCACCAAAATAAACATAAACCCTAAAATAGAGGTTTCTGTGTCTAAAATGCGGCTCACTCAAAAGAAAGTTGAAGAAATAATGCTTTCCATCCTTGGAGAAGAAGGATTGTCGCTAGTCAAAGAGTTGGCCGGAAAGGAGAATGTTTCTGAATTTGAACTCGCAGACCGGCTGAAAAAAGATATCAAAATCGTAAGAAAGATGCTTTATCTTCTTTATAATCATAATCTGGTCAGTTTCATACGTAAAAAGGATAAGCTGAAAGGATGGTATATCTATTACTGGACTTTGCTTCCGGACAGCATCAGGTTCAGTTATGTAAAGCGTAAAAAAGAGCTTCTGGCGAGAATGCAGCAGCGGGTTGAAGAAGAGACCAGAGAATTGTTTTATACGTGTACAACCAGATGTGTGAGGCTTAATTTTGACCAGGCCATGGATTTTGAATTTCACTGCCCGGAATGTGGTGAACTGATATCGCAAGATGACAGTTCTGAACGGGTAGAGACCCTGCGTAAAAAGATCGCTGAGATACAGCAGGAATTGGAAGAACTTTTGGAAAAGAGAAAAATACGCAAAAAAGTTTCAAAAGAAAGGAAAAAGGAAGTCAAAGCCCGAAAAAGAGAGAAGAGAAAGAGCGTCAAGCCGATCAAGAAAACACCAAAAGTAAAAAAAATACCGATTAAAAAGAAAAAATAGAAAAATTATCTTTTTCTTTTAAGAGCTTTTTCAATCACTAATTCTTCTTTAAGAACTTTTGAAGTGAGCTTCTGGATATTCATTTCCATCGAAGCGACACGGCGCTCCACTAGAATCAAAACGCGTAATGAATATACTATTGCAAGCAAAGTACCTATTATCACTGCAAGAATTACTTGTTGAATCTCTAAACCAGCCATAGATAACACCTCTTTATAGTTATGAATTAATAGATTTGAATATATAAACGTTGCGGTAAGTTTGGCCAATTATCATTTGATAACTGCGTAATGGAAAAGATTTTATAGTACAAATATACTGTTATAATTTAAGAATAGATAATTGAGGTAGAAAATATGAAAAGAATAAGTTTAATTTTTGTTATTGCGGTTTTATTGACAATCAGTTCTGCTTGGGGATTAGGAGCTTACCTGCCTTTTGCCGATGGAGACTATTCTGATTGGGGACGGTTAAAGATTTGCGATGCAGATTATATGTGCGTAGATGATGCACTTAACGAAGAAAATACTTGGGTGCACACCACAAGCTCTGATGTAAAAGAATTATTCAGACTTAGAGTTATAGATTATACCTCCGGAGCAAAAAACAACATTTCATTTTGGTTTAATGCCACCAGAGTAGATGCAGATAACAATAGATTTGTGCCGTTCATCAAGACCCACGATTTAGAGTATAGTTATGACATAATAACTGCTAGCTCTTCTTGGGATATTTATACATTTAGTCTTTTTGAAAATCCTGCTACTGGACAACTGTGGACTGATGAAGAATTGGCAGTTGTTCAGGTTGGTGTAAAGACATTGAGCTACAACCCTGGTGCAAAAGTAGCATCTGTTTCTATGGTGGTTGAATGCATCGGAGATCCCCAGACTTGCTACTAAAGAAAACCCCATAGTATTTTTTTAATTTTCTTTTCTAAACCTTTATAAAATATGGGGGGAATTTAAGAAATCATGGAAGATTACGCAAAATTATTGCAAAAGGCGCAGGAAGAACTTCCCGAAAAAACGCAAGGAAGCGAAAGGTTCACTATCGATAAGATTCTCGGCCATCTGGAAGGGAATAAGACTGTGCTTGCTAACCTTAAAAAGATAGCAAAAGACCTTCAGAGAGATGAGAACCACCTATTGAAATACCTATTGAGGGAACTGGCCACCCCGGGAAAATTTGAGAAAGATCGCGCAATTTTAGGCACTAAAGTTTCTGCTTCTATAATCAACAAAAAAATCAAGAAATATGCAAGCGAGTATGTATTCTGTTCTGAATGCAGCAAACCTGAAACAAAGCTGGTAGAAGAGAAAGGAGTAACTTATCTTAAGTGTCAGGCTTGCGGAGCTAAGAAACCAGTCAAAAATATAGGCGCATAAGATGGAATTTGTAGTTTCTCGTAAAGAAAGTATGCATGGGCTGTTAATAGTAGTTACAGATCAAAATATTCTGGGAAAAATATTCGAAGAGAAAAAAAAACAATTAGACTTAACTAAGAAATTCTATCAGGGGGAACTAAAAAGTAAAGAAGAAGTTAAAAAAATGGTCGTGATGGCCAGACACATACATCTTACCGGGAAAGGAGCAGTAGCTATAGGGGTAGAGATGGAATTGGTCGATCCTGAGAAGGTATTGTATGTGCAGGATGTGCCGCATGCTGAAGTGGTTATCGAGAATTGATTTTCTTCCAGTCCATGACGGTTCCGCCGCTGATGCCGGCAAGCAATCCTTTTGCGTATCGTAGATTTTTAGCGTATGCAGGATCTGGAGAAGGGGGTTGGTGTTCCAATGATGGTTCATATGATTCTATTGGCAGTGCTTTAGTGATCGTTTCTATATCTGCGCGGGAAATGTTCAAGTCGCGCACCCCGCGAGCGCGGCCGAGGCTGAGGAAAGGAATGCCGTAGCAATCGAGGCCGAACCTAACTGCATAGATAGCGAGCCAGACCGTCCTCTCGGGAGTTTCTCTTCTTCCTTCCTCATCTGGAGTCCGGATGTAAGGCTCTTTTCCACTTGCTTGTTTCAATAGACTTACTGTTTTTTCTGCATCATAGTGGAATAATTCATCTTCCAGTGCTTTCTTCCAAGCGGAATCTTGTAATAATAAGTCTTTTAGATAACCACTTCCTTCAGGGAGATTACTGGTTCTGTAATCAATTCTTCCTGCACATAATGCAGATTCTCGTAAATCCTGCAATAATCCTATCCGCAATAATCCCCCACTTATTGAATCACTTTTAAGACCAGAAATAATCTCTTCGACTGTTGGAAGACGTTGTCCTGAACCTGCAAGATATCTTTCAAAGTTTATTTGTGAGAGAAGTAGATAGTCTCCATCCTGACGGCGGACCGCTTCGCTGTCCCATTCCAGATTTCCCACAATAATAGATCCAGCCATAAACAGCCCACCTTGATAGCGATTTATAAATTTTTATATGAAATATTTAAAAAACGTTCATCCCATAAAGCTTCCCAATCCCACCTGCTTCTCGGTCTCTTTGCCGAATATCTGATCTACCTGCGCTTTTACCAAATCCAAGGTCTGTTTCAGATAGGGTGAAAATTTATATTTCTCGGCTAATTTTAATGAAGGAGCAAGATATTTGGTCACTGAACCTTCAGTTACTGTAAACAGGAGGCGGTTGCCGCAGTGATGGCATTTATTAGACATGGGCGGGCGTCTATATTTTTCACTGCATTTTACGCAGCGGAACTGCTGCATAGAAAATTTACGCAGATTGCCTTTTATGTCCCGCATAAAATGTTTTTGGATCACCAGCTGAGCTACGTCGTCCATGTCTACCGCGCGGACTTTTTTTGCTATTTCCATCTGCCCGAATAGTTTCTCTTCCATAGAAGGAAGGGTTTTGTATGCCGAACATTGCACCCCTTTGTTGAAATTATCAACATGATGGGTAAAACCGTATCCTTCGTATTGTCTTGCGGTCCTTAACCGGTCTGATAGCTGTTCGACTTTTTTCTGTTCCGGCCCGTATTTCACTTCCCAGGGATTCTTGAGCTCTAAACTGGCTTCGTATAATTCCAAAGGATATCTCCATACTACATCCAAGCCATGCACCTGGTCATCTACTTCAGATGGATTCAGGAAAGAAGTCAATACCAATGGCGCGTCCATAGTAGATCCGCGGGTATTGGGCAGATATTGTCTTGAAAAGTTAAGCAGCGCATCCATCAGCATCATGACTGCCGCCTCATCGCCGTCGCATTGTTTGGTTAAGATGGAATTAGCTATTACGATATTTCCATCGACATTGAGGCAGTAGCTTTCTTCTTCTGGAAGAAGCTCTATGGAAGTGATAGTATCAAACATCAGATCTGAAGTGTAACGCTGGGCGACGGCCGTCGCTTTTCGTGAATGAACTAATTGGAAATGAATATTTTTCTTCCGTGAAGATATAAAATTAATATATTGAGAGAATCTTTCCATAAAAACACTTTGTATTATGCCCTTAGTTACCGTAAAATAAGGTATTTCTCTTCCTTTTTTGATATAGAAAGCCCTTACTTGCGGTCCGGGCAATGAGGTATAGGTATAATTTTTAATGAAGATCCCCAGTTGACTTAGTACAAAATCAAGGTCGCGGAGCAATCCTTCGCTTACGGTATCAAATGTTGCCCGTAAGTCAGTTGCGCTTACCGAACCGTCCCCTTCAAAATAACCTGAAAGTAAATATCCTAATTTTTCATCGGGGAGGCTCAAGAACATAGGAGGGATTCTTTTTTCATAAGCTGAAGATCCGCATTTTAAGATAGTTGTAAATAAATGATACAATATCCTACTGGAGTAGGTCAGCCGGTCTTTTTTATTTTCACTGATCTTGAGGCCAAAAAGAATAAACATATTTTTTTGTACAAAATCACGTATTTCTTGATTCTGGGCTGCGATATAAACTTGGTAAAGATTACCCGGAACTTTTCTTGAATAGCCCTCAGCGATATATAAGCCGATTAATTGTAAAAATTGCTCTGTGGCGGGGATGATTGCAGGTATTATAACTGTATCTCTTTTGGCTGCGAGGCGCAGGCTGGAAAGGTCTTTTATCACTCCTTTTTGATATAAATGATTAATAAAACGGATGGGGTAAGAGTCCCTGCCAGTGTAATTATCAAAATCACATTTAGGAAAATAGTTCCTGGCTTCTTCCTTCACTTCCCTGCAGACGGAATTTACTTTTCTTACCATAACCCAATCTTCATCGATCAATGCCTGGAATAGATTAATCTCTGAATGGTCTACTTTAGGGACCCGAATATTATAAGGTATGGAAATGGAATCTCCGATCTTCAATTCATGCGCCAGCACAACTTTTGGCTGATTTTTCTCATAGATTATCTGTTTGTGATTCAAGGTGATCTTAAGTGTGCGCCCAAGCTTGGTAAAAAACCTAATCATAGGTTGGGGAGCATGTTTGGTAAAATTATGAACCAAAACTATTTTATTCTCAGCAATTGTTTTTATTCCCTGCACGCGTATCTCTTTAGTTCCATAATCATCAACAACATCAAAAGGGTTAAATTTTTCTACAACATCACCTATTTTTTTAATCTCCCAGATGCCATTGCTGAGCAGAGGAATATAAGTATCTTTACTGAAACAATCTCTGCGCAATCCGGCATGGAAAGTGGGGTGTGCAAGTAATCCTTGAGTCTGTGAAAATCCGATTATTCTTCCGACCAATCCTGCGGAAATATGTGGAGCCAGGCCGATGACCAGATGACCTACGAGATCCTCTTCTTTTTGGATATTGTAATACGGCGGCAGGTGATATAATTTTACCAATAATTCATCTATAAATTGAGTGACCCTCAATAAAACTTTTGGGGCTGACTCATCCAATGAATCAAATCCAGGAAGTATTATATCCTGCGGCCTTAGTTCTAATATCTGGTTATCTTCAGTTAGGTCTTTTCCATAGATATCTGTATAATAGCCTATTTCACGCAGTTTTTGTACCGAGGTATTGATCTCTTTTGATTTAAAATGGGTTATGGGCAATTCAGTGCAATCGTATCTGGTAGTCCCTTCTTTATTTACATAAATGTCGTGCTTGGCGCGAAGGATACCCTTAGACAGGTGTTCCACGATATGATTTTTATTGGAAGTGCCGCGGACCCCTTTGATGATGTCAGCATAAGTTTTTTCTCCCAATATATCTTTGG
>CAYHKV010000024.1:0-10640 GCA_964357125.1 uncultured Methanosarcinales archaeon
AAAACTTTCCCCAGAAGAACAAGTCTGGCGAAACAGGATCGAAAAAGCTCTGGCTCCAACTCTTTGTCAAGAGCAGCCCGCTACAGAATTTCCAGCTTCTTATTATCAAGGATCATTGACAGATACACATCTGCATATTCCTTCAATACCGGATTGGTCGGCTGAAGAAGATGAACAGATGCAAGACCAAGCGCCAGAAGGCAGATTCGGCGGCCCTCAAGCCCTGCTTGGCTGGAACGTGAAGATGAGCGAAATAGCCTGCACCGCAAAGCGTGAAGGCACACTAAAAAATTTTGCATTCTTTCCAGTATACGAAGGAGAAATATCCAAGTATCAGCTTGAGATATGGAATAAGACCATGCAGCAATATCCAGAACTTTTTACTCCGTTTATCATGTCTTCAGGCAATGATGATCAACCAGATGGTTTCCCAACTGTAGACGCAGATACGCTTCAAGAGATGCTGGTAGGGTATCCTGACCTATTTCAGGGTTATGGTGAGATCGGCCTCTATGCGAGAGAAAACGGCGGTTCTCCCGAGCTGTTACCTGATGCGCAAAGGCTGCAGGAGATCTATCCCTTAGTTAAGAAACACAACCTATTAGTATATTTCCATCTCGGCGATAACCATAAAGATAATTTTGAGAAAGTGCTTAAACAGAATCCTGATATCAGTTTTATCTGGCACGGAGACCAGCTTTCTGTAGATGAAGTCAAGGAAGTGCTTAGTAGATATCCCAATGCATATTATGGTATCGACGAATTTTTTGGCGGGGAAAAGGAAATCTTTGAATTGTACGTCGGAAAAAGCAAGGAAGAGTATCTAGAAGCGGCGGATAAAAATTTTGATAAGATCATAAGCCAGGCCCTAGGCCATTGGAGACCTCTTATTGAACAGTATCCTGATCAGGTTCTCTGGGGTACCGATCGCGGCGATGCCGTATGGAATTATGATCTAGAGGTAGGACAGATGCAGGTAAAGATCGCCAGGGCTTTCATAGGAAAGCTTAAGCCAGAAGTCCAGGAAAAGATAGCTTACAAAAATGCAGAAAGATTGCTGCAAAAAAACAGACCATAACATTTTTAAAACGTGTTAAGAATGAAAAAATATTATGGTATACAAAGTAATATCTTTCTACCGTTATATAACTGTACAAAATCCCGAACACCTCAGAGATCAGCTTAGAGAATACTGCCAAAAACATGGTCTTTTTGGAAGGATATTAGTGGGAAAAGAAGGGATAAACGGCGCTGTTTCAGGAAACATAGACGTAATCCAGCAATTTAAAGAATACCTACATAGTTTCCCTTTCCTGAATGCCTTAACCTTCAGGGAACAGGATGTCAGCCATAATTCATTTCATAAGTTAGTAGTCAAAGTCAGAAAAGAGATATGCGCCTTCGGCGCAGAAGTTGATGTAGATAAAAGCAAGGGAGAGCATCTTAAACCGGAAACCCTTAAGCGATGGTATGAAGATAAGGAAGACTTTGTCATTGTCGATGCACGGAACGACTATGAGTTCAAAGTAGGAAGATTCAGAAATGCCTTAAACCTTAATATAAATAATTTCCGTGAATTTCCAAAAGCTTCTAAACAATTAAATACGGTAAGAAACAAAAAGATCGTATTATACTGCACCGGCGGCATCCGCTGTGAAAAAGCTTCTGCTTACTTAAAAGAACAGGGATTTCCAGAAGTATATCAGATAGACGGGGGCATCATCAATTATGTCAATCAACTGCCTAACACTTATTGGGAAGGCGGCTTATTCGTTTTTGATGATCGGTTAGTATCAGATGTGGCTGACCCGATCACCGGATGTAAATTCTGCGGAAAAGAGTCTTTGCAGTTCCTGAACTGTCATAACTTAGATTGTGATAAATTACATATCGCTTGTGAAGATTGCCAGCAGAAGATGAACAAAACCTGTTCACAAGAATGCAAAGATGCGCCTAAACATAGGAAAGAAATTCCGCAGAAAAGAGAGATTATAGGTATCGTTAAGAATTACTTTCCAAAAGCCAGAGCAGCATTGATCAAAACTAATAAAACATTGACTGTAAATACTAAAATCTCTTTCCATGGAAAAACCATCCAAAGCAGTATTTATGATATCTCAGAGATGCGCGATGAGAAAGGAAATGAGATTGAGACTGCTTCAGCCGAACAATTCATTACTATCCCCATCACTGAAAAAGTAAGAAAAAATGATAAAGTGCTTCTGGCATAAATCACCTAAGTTTTAGACAAAGGTTTATAAAAACCGCCCATTCTTCACTGAACGATGGTAGCAGAATTAGATATTCGAAGAACCGGATACGCCAATTTACAAGATTTGTGTAGAGATAACTACGCACCGGTATTTAGTTTTGTATATAAGATGGCGCTGGATCAAACTGTCGCAGCTGACATAACCCAAGACACTTTTGCTAAAATAGCTGAAAAGATAGGCCAATTCCAGCCACAAGGAGAAAACCCCAAAACTGATCTACAAAACTGGCTATTCGCTTCAGCTAAAAATAAATATATCAACAATCTTCATAAAAAGAAAATAGAAAACGCATACCTGATGGGGGTTAAAACTGCCCTAGGCGATGAAACTGCCAACCTCCATTCTGAAATAAATTCCCGTTCTTTTATTGCCGGGGCATCGGCCGTAGTTGAAGAATCAACTAATCCTGAAGAAGAACTATTGTCAGAAGAAAGAAAAAAATATATGCAGGCCTCTCTCGAAAGCATCACAAATGAATCCAGGCTAAGGATGGCCCAATTGTGGTTTTCAGAAGGCAGAACTTATCTGGAAATAAGTAAACTGATGGGCATCCCTATAGGAACTGTCATGTCCGGGTTAAATAGGGCAAAAAAAGAAATGAGAGATAGATTCCATAAAAGTTATGAATAACGATATCCTTCTTAAATTAAAACCATTAGAACAGCAAAGCATCAGCAGAAAAATTCCCATCATCGGTCTTGAAAAAGGAGCGTGGCTGCTCAAGAAAGTACAGGAGACCAAACCAAAAAAAATCCTTGAATTAGGTACTGCTAACGGATACAGCGGCTGTATCCTCGGCAGTGAAGGAGCCGAACTGACTACCATTGAATTGAATCCAACCATAGCTGAAGAAGCAAAGATAAATTTCAAAGAGCACGATATAAATGCAAAAATTCTTATCGGTGACGGCGCAGAGATAATCAAACAGCTTGCTGAAGAAAAACAAGATTATTTTGACCTCATATTCATAGACTTCGCCAAAAAGAAATATCTGTCCGTTCTTGAACCGTGTATTAAACTGCTAAAAAAGGGCGGCTTTATCATAGCAGATAACATCAGCATGGAAGGCTGCAAAGATTACAAGCAGGTAGTATCCAAACATCCCCAGTTGAAGACAGAAATTATTAAGATAAAAGATGGGTTAAGCTGCAGCCGTAAAAACGATTGAAAGCTTATTTCTTTAATTTGCTTTTTGGAACAGAATAAATAGCAGCAATATCATCTCGGCCTGCTAGTTCTTGAAGATAATCTACAGAAACAGTTGTGGCATATAATCCATCATCTAATCTTTCAGCACCTTCGATAGGCGACTTTAAGCCCGGCGCTTCTATCAGTACCTCAACTTCTCTTTCTAAGGTATTATAGCCAAACTCTAGTCTTGGAACATCAGGATTAGATACTATATTGTTAAGGGCTAGATCCAACCGATCATTGAGATTGTAATTTTTTCCTTTCATAATAGATCATGTGTTTCCTGATTTCTCTCTTTATAAATTATCTGAAACTTTTTTCATGATATCTGCCAGAAGATTTAAAAAACAGAAGTTTTATTACACCTATAAAGGACCCGTAGCCTAACCTGGATAGGGCGACAGAATAAAAATTCCGCCAGAGCCTCCTAAGCTGTAGGTTGTGAGTTCAAATCTCATCGGGTCCGTTTTCCCAATCTAAGCCTCAAGATCTGATGATGAGCTCTAGGAGTAATCCCTTTCTGGGATGAAGAGAGTTAACTGAAGATGAGTAAGCTGCAGATCGGGGGTTCGAATCCCCTAGGGTCCGTCTTTCTACCAACAACATTTTTATATATGTTCGCAAAAGACACATTAAAAAATAAGAGATTTTTTATACTCAATCATATCCCAGCGCCTTATGGCTTCAGTATTGCATTATGTCACCGAAGGACCAAGGATTTTCTTTAGCAGCTGGAAAAATCGTATCGTCCCTAAAAGATACCAAGGTTCTGCAGAACAGATCTGCAGCCAGATCATCAAAGACTGCTGGAACGGCCGATATCTGCAGACTTCCACCGGCAATTTCTCCCAATTCTGGACCCGTGATTTCGGAATGTGTACGAGATCACTGCTTGATCTGCACTATCAAAAAGAAGTCCACCATACCTTGCGTTATGCCCTTAATAATTTTAAACAGCATCACAAGATAACTACCACCATCACTCCTGGCGGAAAGCCTTTTGATTTTCCTACCTTCGCAGTCGATTCGTTGCCTTGGCTTATTCATTCCATCAAAGTTTCAAAATTTCATTACGATCCTTTTAAAGATCTGCTGAATAAACAGATACATCTATTTTACAAAAAAGTGATCAATCCCAATACGGGGCTAGTTAGGCCGGAAGTGCATTTTTCTTCCATCAAGGATTTTGCTATCAGAAAAAGTTCCTGCTACGATAACTGTATGGCAGCGTTGCTGGCCAAAGATCTTAAAGGCATGAGATTAGACAACCCATTTGTAAATATTTCTTATCCGGAACTTATAAAGCGCCACTTCTGGAACGGGGAATATTTCTATGATGATCTGACCGCCCAGAAATATGTCGCCGGGGACGCCAATTTATTTCCATTCGCATTAGGTATAATCACTGATGACGAGATGCTGCGATCAGCTGTGCGTAAAATTCAACAGGAAGGTTTAGACCAGCCCTTTCCATTAAAATACACCAGCAGCAGAAGTAAAGTTAACTTCATCTGGCAGGAAACGTTCTTACGAAATTATGAAAGTGATGCTGTCTGGATGCATATCGGCCCATTGTATGTTAAACTGCTGCAGCAGATAGACAAAGATAAAGCAAGGCTGTATAAAGAGAAATACAGATCGATCATAGAAGAACACAAAAATTTTATGGAAGTATTTGACAGCAAAGGCAGGCCCTTCAGCACCCCATTTTACCACTGCGATTCGGGCATGTTATGGGCAGCGAATTATCTGACCTTGTAAGGCGCTACTCTAAAATATATTTTGCAACATAATAATGCTTTAAAACAATTCTTCTAAAGCTCAATCATGGTTCCTTTATTCTCTATCATCATCCCTGCCCATAATGAAGAGAAATATCTTCAAAAGACCATAGACAGCATAATCAAACAGGAAATGCATGATTATGAGATAATAATAGTGACTAATGGCTGCACCGATAAGACTGAAGAGATAGCCAAAAAAAATATAGGAAACAATATCCGTATCTTGTCGCTTCCAAAAGCCAATGTTTGCGTGGCCAGAAATGCCGGAGCCCTTAATGCGCAGGGAGAGATTTTACTTTTCCTGGATGCTGATACGCAATTAGTCCCCGATAGCTTACAGAAAGTAAAAGAAGGATTTACTGATGAATATTCAGTAGCGACAACAAAAAGCAGCCCAGATACAGATTTATTAAGGTACCATTTAGCCCTTGCTTTCAAAAACGCATACAATTATCTAGGGGTATATAAAGGATGCAGCGGAGCATTGATATGCCGGAAGAAAGATTTCCAACAGATCGGCGGCTATAATCCGGAGATGATAGTGAAAGAACATCATAAGCTTACTACGCAATTGAAAGCTTTTGGAAAATACAAATATATCAACTGTGAAACTATAACTTCCATGCGCAGATATAAGCAATGGGGATTGGGCAAAGCGACATTATTCTGGATCCAGCAATGGATCAAGGATAAGCAGGGAAAATTAAAAGAAAGCAGATATGAAACGATAAGATAAGAGATCAACACAATTAAAAATTTGATAAAAAGATAAAATTTAACAGACTAATTCAGTAGTCCCTTCTTGTAAGCATACTACTTTATCATCCACTACATCATAGAAATTTATCTGCGGGTTATCAACTTTTGCCTTACAGCAGATTGTTCTGGCGCTGTTCTTGACTAAATTATCGTAATCGGACTGCAATACACTCATCTCTTCCTGCTTTTCAGCAAGGCTTCCCTGACAGGTTGTTTTCTCGCCTTCCAAAGCAGAGGTTTTTTGCGCTACTTGAGAGCTGATATCATCATCTTTCTGTTGATTTATAGTATCGATCTCTTCCTGCATATCAGAAACATCTGACTGGCTTTGTTCCAGATCTCCTTTTACTTGTTCAACTTCACCTTTACAATCAGCCAAATTTTGTGACATAGAAGTTACTTGTTGCAGTAAATCTTCTGTAAACACGCTATAAGAAGAAAGATTAGTTTTTGCGACATCTAGATCATGATTTAATTGTTGAAGGTTTTGAGCATAATCCTTTACGCTAAGATTACTTAACTCTACCTGCTGATAAACTCCATAGCCCAATATTCCCGGCCGTATTATGAAAACTGCCAATAGTAAGCCTGCAACTATCACAGCTACCATGACAAGAAGGCTGTTGTTCTTAGGCTTTTCCTCTTTATTTTCTGGAAACATCTTGTCAACTAGAAAAACAAACACCTATTTAAAGCTTACGATTTTGTGTAAAAATGAAGCAAAAAGTACACTGTAACTTTATCGGCAGGTATTGCGTAATCGCCGATTCGCTAGGTCTCGCAGAGTTGGTTAAAACGACCTGAGCCGAATAAGATGAGGCGAAGTTGAGAAGCCGGCTAGGCTCCGCAATACCGACCGCCGATAAGTTGACAGTGTCGCAAAAAGCAACTTTTATTAATCAGTCATCGCTTCTTATTTTTATGATCGTAACCATCTCTGGAACACCTGGAAGCGGTAAAAGCACTGTCGCAGCCATTCTTGTACAAAAGTTAAGCGCAGAACGGATATACGTCGGCGGCATTCGCAGGGAGATAGCCAGACAAAAAGGGATGACTTTGCAGGAATTGAACGAATACGCTAAAACACATCCGGAAACAGATATCGATGTAGATAAAAAAGCGGCCGCTGACGCAAAAGCATTAGATAAAAAAGGAAAAAAAGTCATCGTTGAAGGAAGAACCCAGTTTCATTTCCTTCCGGAATCTTTGAAGATATTCATCAAAGTTGATCCCGATGAAGGGGCCAGAAGGATCTGGAAAGACCTGCAGGATAAAGACACGCAGCAAAAACGAAATGAAGGCAACATTAAATCTTTTGAAGCCATGAAAAAAAGGATCTATGAACGCGAAGAAGAAGATGCTGCCCGCTATAAAAAATATTACGGCTTTGACCACAGAGATAGATCGCATTACGATCTCATTCTTGATTCTACCAATATTTCTGCTGAAAAGATAGCAGAAAGTATTATCAACTTCATACATTCATCCAATAAAATATGAAAAAATATGCTTTGCCGGGGCTTTTGAGCTTAGAATTGTTGCTCGGCTGCGCAGAAAGCTATCCGCAATACTCCGGAAAATACTACAAAGTGGATGGACCATATTATAGCGATGAGTCCTTCAGGGGCCAATATGCTTTTCCTGAAGAGCTGGACATTATCCATCGTATGGAATTGTCCGGCGATAGCTGGTTGAGCACCATGCAATTTTCATTTTTAGCGCAGAACGGATCTGAAGCAGAGGGAATATTTACCAGCGAACTGGAGGGATTGACTAAAACAATTATCAGCTCCTTACCTCATCAAGATGGACGGCAGATCGGCAGTGAATCTCAAAAATATGGCAATACCGAAGCGCCGTGCAGTTTTCAGTATAAATATTTTCTATTTTTACAATTGACACCCTCCCAAGAGTTATTTAAAAGAAGCTATCAGACCGTTGATTATCGTTTAGGTGATATTGAGGATTCAGTATTGAATTCTGCGATTGATGAGAATGAAGGCATTACCATGAATCTTACTTTCACCAGATGGTTGGACTCAGGTATGGATTACTTTCCCGGCGTTGATTGCGGACTCCCTTTAGGTCCAGAATATAGAGAGACAGAATCGGTAAACGTAACTTATTTTGCCGCAGCAGAAGACCTTGACGATCAGACCGATATACGCAAAGCAGGATTAGAAGATATAACTTCAAACAACACCACTACCGCTTTTGATTTTTTTAAGAAAATAGCATCTGGCATAGGATCGAAAGAATAAGCGATCACCTGCAAAGCCATAAAACTTATAAATAGCCATTCTAAACTGCTTTGATATGGCTGAAAAAGTGCAATTGCATGATTTCGTTGAAGTTGATTACACCGGTAAGCTTACCGATGGCTTAGTTTTTGACACCACTATAGAAAAAGTCGCCAAAGAACACAATCTTCGTGCTTCTAAACATAAATATTCTCCAGCAGCGGTCTGCATAGGCGAAAGGCAGGTTCTTCCGGGATTAGATGCCCAATTGGCCGATAAAGAGATCGGAAAAGAATATATGGTAACTCTTTCACCGGAAATCGCCTTCGGAAAAAGAGACATCAAAAAAATAAAGATCATCCCGCTTAACAATTTCCAGAAAAATAATCTAAACCCGCAGCCAGGATTGCAGGTAGATATCGATGGAGAGATGGGATTCATCACCAGCGTTTCTGGAGGGAGAGTAGTAGTAAATTTCAATCATCCTTTAGCGGGCAAAGAGGTGATCTATACTTTTACAGTACGCCGCAAGGTAACGGATCAGAAAGAAAAAGTTCAGGCTTTTCTTTCCGCAATGTTCAGGATACCGGCAGAACATCTGAAAGTAGAGATAAAAGAAAATGCCGCTACAGTTGTCATGCCCGGAGATCTGCCTGCCCAGATCAGCACCATTCTTGCAAAAAAACTTATTGAGCTTACCGGGTTGAAAGACATCCTTTTTAAAAAGAAAGAACCTGTAAAAAAGTAAATTTGAAATTCAACCGAATTTTTTGGCTGGAGGATTCGCCCGATATTTTAGGAGATGTTCTGGATATTCTTGACAGTCACGGATTCGACAAAGATTCCTTATTTTCCAGGACAGTATTCGCTCCAGATTACCAGTCCGGCGCAGAGATAGTACAGAAAGAAGATTTTGAGCTTTACATCCTTGACGCAGATTTTCCGGAAGCGACCAGCGAAGCATGGAAAAAGCATTACTGGAATTTTATGCAACAGGTTTCTATTGATACTCGGCATCTTGATTTTGATCGATATTTTAAAGATCGGTTGGGAGAGGGATATATCGGCAGAAGCACCAATAATTTTGGCCCTTTTTTTGATCAATACTTGCGGGAAAGAACTGGGAAAACCATCATTTATTCCATTTCTACAATTGCTCCTGCAGTAGCCTTTCATTACGGTTTGCCATTTTATTCCAAAGCTCTTGAAAAAGATGAGATTAAAGGGTGCGTAAAGGAAAGTATCGATAAAAAACAGATTAAAAAATATATCCCGCCGCATCTAAATCCTAAAACCATAGATCTCTTAGAGGAATGGGAATGCGGAAGCAGGTTTGATCTAGTACAACGCTACTTGCTATAAATGGTTTTGAGTGCAATAATCTTTATAAATATCCCGGCTCTCTTTAGTCCATAAAAGGGTGAGAATTATATGGGACAATATCGCGAAGGCGATTTTCATGCAGAACAGATTTCTCATAATAAAGCGAACGCAGAAGTAGATGACGAATTACAGCGCCTGATCGCTGGCCATAAAACCCGTATTAAAGTTATCGGCTGCGGCGGAGCGGGAAACAATACTATCAACAGGATTTCTGAGATAGGCATAAAAGGCATTGAGACTATCGCCATGAACACTGATGCTCAAGATTTGCTTTACACCAGTTCAGACAAGAAGCTTCTGATAGGAAAAGAACTTACTCAAGGTTTAGGCGCCGGCTCTAATCCAAAGATTGGTGAAGAAGCCGCAAAAGAAAGCGAGCATGACATAAAAAAGCTCATAGAAGGCGCAGACATGGTATTCATCACCTGCGGTTTAGGAGGCGGTACAGGCACCGGAAGCGCTCCATATGTTGCGCTGACTGCCAAGAAGATGGGCATTTTAAGTGTAGGTATAGTTACAGTACCTTTTTCCATGGAAGGCTCGCATCGTTTTGAAAACGCCATGATCGGATTGGAAAAGATGGAACAGAACGTCAATACCCTCATAGTCATACCTAACGAAAAATTATTAGAAATAGCGCCGCATCTGCCTCTTCAGACCGCTTTTAAAGTAGCAGACGAAATACTTACCAACGCAGTAAAAGGCATAGCTGAATTAGTCACCAGGACCGGGCTGGTCAATCTTGATTTTGCTGACGTCAAAACTATCATGGGGCAAGGCGGAGTAGCTATGATCGGCGTCGGTGAATCAGATGCAGAGAACCGCGCCGATGAATCAGTGCAGAAAGCACTAGATAATCCTCTTATTGAAGTTGACATCTCCAACGCTACCGGCGCATTGATCAACATTTCCGGAGGAGAGAACCTTACTCTGGATGAAGCCAGGCGCATCGTTGAAACAGTCTCTAAAGGGCTTGACCCTAAAGCTAAGATCATCTGGGGAGCGCAGAT
>CAYHKV010000025.1:0-10603 GCA_964357125.1 uncultured Methanosarcinales archaeon
TAAGAAATCAAAAAAATAAAAAATGGACCTGTCGGGACTTTCACGCCGCAACCTAAAAAGCTCGGTGGGTTGAAAACCCGCCCAACTCGCCTAGATTGCTGGCATTTGAACCCGAACTCCTCCCATGCCATGGGAATGCGCTTTTCCGCTACGCGCAAACTTGACTGCGCGCCAAGTACCGGATTACGCAACAGGCCCTTAAAAGCATCAAAGTAAGCCCTATTTTAAAAACTTAACCTAAACAAAACTCCAAATGAAACCACGAAAAAGCCGCCTGGGCCGTTTGCTCGGTGGTTTTCTTTATTTTTCTTGGAGATAGAACAGGTAATTTTAGCTAAGAAAACCAATAATAATTTCTTCTTACGAATCGTAGTTCCTCGCAAACTTCTTGGCCTAGGCGCAAGAAATATGAAGAATATCATATTTCTGCGCAGAAATAAGGTAGTTTCCTTATTTCTTGCGGCGACTTTTTCGTAAGGAGTAACAACCAAACATTAATAAAAACAAAAAATTTACTGATGGTTATGGAGGAGACGATCCGTAAAGAGATCTTATATGACATCGGAGAAACTATCAGGATCCTTGAGATGCGTGAAGGTAAAGATGTTGAACAGCTGCGTGTCCTAAGCGACCATGGAATCGAGGACGTAGCAGTACACAAGAACTTAGACCTTATTTCTGTTACTGTGCTTATCTATTCATTGTATAAAATAATATCCTCCATCAATGATAAAGAATACCAACAGATACTTGGTGAACTGAAAAATGCCAAAGATTACCTGCAGAGAAGCAAACTGGGAAGATATAATGAAAGCATCAAGACCTTGTTCCAATTAGTAAGCAAAAGCAATACTAAAGTAAAAGTGCATCTGCAGGATGTAATGGATGCAGCTAAAATAAAAAAAAGCGCAACCCTGTTTGAGAAAGGATTATCCATCGGACAGGCAGCAGGGCTTATGGGCCTGTCAAACTGGGACCTGCAGGTCTATGCCGGAAAGACTACTTCTTTAGACCAGCATCAAGAACGCATAGCCGCTTCCAAAAGAGTAGCTTCTGCATTAAAGATTTTTAAGGTGTCCTAAGATGGCTGAAGAAAGAATCATATTCTTTGATACTGGACCTATTATCACATTGATAATGTCCAGACTGGAATGGATCTTGCCCGAACTTAAGAAAAAGTTTTGAGGAAAGTTTTACATCACTCCGGCCGTTAAGAAAGAATTGATCACCAGGCCCATGGACATAAAACGATTTGAATTTGAAGCTCTGCAGGCGATGAAACTTCTGAGAGATGGTGTACTTGAAGTATATGAAAATATACCGTTAAAGGATATTTCCAGATTAAACAATTTAGCAAATAATTCTTTTAAAGTTGATGACAAGCCCATGGATGTGGTGCAGTCAGGAGAATTGGAATCTGTTGCCTGCGCATTAAAGACCAATGCAGCAGCCATAGTCATGGACGAAAGGACATTACGCCTTTTCATCGAAGATAACGTAGCCATGAAATCATTGCTTGAGCATAGGTTCAACAAGCCGATAACTGTTGATAAAGAAAAGATCGATCAATTCAGCGGTGAATTCAGCGAGATAACTATCGTCAGGTCAATAGAATTGATCAGCGTAGCTTATAGCATGGGCTTGTTGGATTCTTATGTCCCTTCTATGAAAAATGGGCGTCAGATATTGTTAGATGCAGTATTATGGACCGCAAAATACAATGGATCAGCGATAACCGAGCCGGAAATAAAAGAAATAGAGAAATTTCTTCTTAAGAAATGATTTTTGAAGGAAAAACCTTTTTAAATGGTTCCCTCTTTAAGGCAGTATGGGAAAAAAGTGTGTTGTATGCGATGCGGAAGCAGCCTATAAGATAAAAGACACTTCTGATTATTATTGCGAGGAATGCGCCAAAGATAATTTTGCAGACGTATCCCTGCTGGTCAAAGTTGAAGCAGAAGCGCAGCGGCTTAAACAATTTCTGGAAGAAAAGATGGAAGAAGAAGAATGATCAACCGCACCATCAATATAGGAAAGATAAAAACATCAAAGGTCGAGATAGTCGACATAGTTAAAGCGTGGCTGGCTCTTTCTTTGGCCTTTACTTTCATCTATGCCGGAGCAAGCGTGATGAACGGCGGTTTAGGAAAAGCAGTATCTCTTGATTTTGTAGTATTATTTTTAGTATCCTTGGTGACTGCAGGATTAGGTTTCTTATTGCATGAATTAGCGCATAAGTTTGTAGCCCAGCATTATGGGTGCGCAGCTGAATTCAGAGCCTGGGACCAGCTATTATATCTGGCGGTAGGATTAGCAATATTTATCGGATTTATCTTTGCCGCTCCAGGAGCAGTTATGATCTCTGGAATGGTCACCAGAAAAGAGAACGGCGTGATCAGCGCTGCAGGACCGGCGACCAATTATGTACTAGCCATGATTTTTCTAGCATTGATTACCTTATTTCCTCAATTCGCTTCTGTTTTTGTTACCGGTTTTTCCATCAACATCTGGCTGGGAATTTTCAACCTGATCCCTTTCGGACCGTTAGACGGAAGAAAAGTATTTGACTGGAGCAAGACTGTATGGGGCGGTATGCTGCTGTTCGGTTTGGCTTTTATGTTTTTATTTTGATACATAAAATGATTTGGTACGTCAATAAACAGTTAGATACTGGGTATTTCTCCGTCGATATAAAACAAACATTTATATACTTCATTTTGTTTTCTTCTTAATTAAATATTCTCAAAAGAAGGTGTGGAAAAAAGAGGTACATTTTCTGGATCTTCTAAAAAAGAAGGTGATTCGTCTGAAGCAACACGTTTTTCAGGAGGTTAAGAAGTTCAAGATCCAACGGTGTTGTAAAGGCTGCGGTGATCGGATTGTAGTTGAGAATGCAAACCGATATTACTGCGCTAACTGTCGTGGATATTAATCCTCTTTTTTTTTATTTTTAATCTTATTGTGGATTTATAAAAATTAAATGACCTAAAAATCCTAGTTGAATAATCCTTTCAGGAAATCCCACAATCTTATGAAGATCCCTTTTTGAGAAGTTGGTTGTTCGGATGGCAGTTCTACAGCTTTACCTGCCAAAGAAGATCTTTCAGGATCGACAGGAGGAACAGCAGTAGGCTCGACTATTTCAGCGACAACTTCCTGTTCAGCCGACTCAGCTACAGAAGGGACTATTTTTTGCTTGTTTTTCTTGCCTAAGACAAATTTGCCCATACCCGGAACAGTCACAACATATCTTACATATCCGTTGCCCTGTGTAAGCAGCTGCAAAGGATATTCTACGCCATTGTAATATAATCTTAAGTCGGCCAATGAAATCCCCAAGTCATATACAGACTGTTCTTTTAGCTTAAGATTAAAACGCATAGAGCCGTATTTGCTTGCTTCCGGTGAAGAGACTACAAATTTAGAGATATAAGAACCTTCAAAAGGCATCAATTTATCTTCTGAGACTACAATCTGACCGCCTTTGACAGTCTCTTTTGCAGTAACATAAATCCATTCTACTCCCTGAATGTCCCTTACCCCTAAATCAATGGTTTGACCTTCCCGAACATAACTTACGCTCTGCACTGTACCGCCGGTAACGGAAGAAGGACCGATAGACACCAAAATAGAAAATACGGAGACCAATAATACAAAGCCAAGCACTACCCAAAAATCACGATGATGAAAGTTTACTTTACTATGGGCTTTTTTATGAGCTTTCGCTGTTTTACGGATTCCTCTTTTTTTATGCGACATCCTACTTGAAAAGTAGAATGTTGAAGTTTATAAATTTAACTTATCAAAACCACTTAGGGTAGAAAATATTAAATAAACAAACGTATCCATCTTAATAGGCCTCTAGAACAGAAAATCAAAGAAGAATTAGAAAACTGATCAGAAATTCGTAAGATTATAATTGAGCATCCTTCGTTAGATGACCTCCATAAGTACCTTAGTAAAAAAAGAATAAAGCATTGCAGCTTAGCAGCTTATTCCAGAGTTTACATTGAATTTATCGCTCCTGAAGGAATAACACTTTTAGAAGATAATTGCCATCCGATCATCACCAATGTATGGAATGATTCCAGCGATAAAAATATCCTTGATAAGCTAGGAGTAAGTTTTGTTCCTATGCAGAAAGGTTATGAAATGTGCAGGATCGATATCGGAGAAGAAGCATTGATCCGGCATACCCGGGAATTTGATCCAAATCCTTATCGCCTAAAAATTAAAACCCCTTCTGAAAGCATTTTCACCGGAAATTATGAACAGTTATTTGAAGTGTTAGCTGATCCTTCGGTCATAAAGGCCTTAAGGCTTGCAAAAAAACCATACTAAACAGGATTTAGCGGGAATTATAGAAAATGTGGGGCCAGTGGGATTTGAACCCACGACGTCATGGTTTCTTAGTAAATTTTACTCTTCAGCCATGTGTTCTCCCAGTCTGAACTATGGCCCCTTAGATAAGCTTAAATTGGCATTTCATTTATAATGTTTTTGGTCATTAGAAAGGGTGTTATCTTACTTAGACCTACACCGTAAGCGTCCTCTGCATGATAGTTCCTGCGAAGAAGTTGAACAAAAGCATGACTATAGCAGAAATCAAGCAGTATAATAAAGTGCTGTTGATAAGATTTTTTCCTAAAGAATAACGCTCGCCTAACTTATCTGCGCCGTTCTCTATCCCGTTAGTCAAAACAGTTAGAATGTAACCTATCTGAATCACATAGATCCCCACAATTATCTGAAAGTGGAAAGTAGGTATCCCTACTCCAAAAATAGTGAGCAGGCCGCCAAATCCGCCGGCACTGCCTCCGGCCGCTTCCTGAGCCGAAGTGAATGCGCCTAACTGGGCGCTTAATTTAGTCAAGATGGTAGAGATCATAGAAGTTATTCCGATTACTATGCCCGCGATGGCGGGAGTCAGGAATTTTATCTGCGCTTTCATGGAAGATATTATGTCAGCCATCAGATCCTGAAGCCGCTCTTCTACGCCATGGATCTCTTTGATGTAGCGGGACATGGAAAGCAGAGCCTGCGCAGCGATGCGGGGGCCTTTCTTGATGCTTTCTATCAATACTTTCATTGAAGATTGAATTACATTGGAGGGGAATTTAACTACCGCGCCTACTTTAGGATCGAAGAGCGCTTGTTCCATACCCATGCCCAATTCAGTGATATTTCTTTCTGCAAGATTAAAAAAATCCCCCGAAACTGTGCCGCGCATGGTCTGCGCGACTTTGGAAAAGGCGATCTCTGCCGGAATTCCGTCTCCAAGCCGGTTTCCCAGCTGAAATAATGCAGAGGAAAACTCTTCTTCCAGTTCTCTGGTCTTCTCCCTAATTTTTATGACATTTTTTGATCTAAGCGAATAAAATAATCCTAATGAAAGGCCTATACCCATGACGACAACCAATGAGAGCAGCGATGCGCCTACACCAAAGGGCCCGATCTTATCAGATTCTTCGCAAGCAGGGCCTATATCCGGAGGACACACATAATCCAGCATCTTAAGATTGCCATTTTGATCAAAAGAAAAATCTCCTGAACCGGCAGAATGCAAGAGTAAAGGACTGAATCCGACCAGCATACCTACTGCAAACACCACCAAACTGAAAAAAAGAGGATTTACCCAGACCACTAGATCTTTACTAAGATTCAATGCTACGTTTTTGTATCTCCTTAGTCCCTCTTTTTCGCTTATGTCGACGGCTCCATATCCGGCAGGACGTTTAGAAAGGATCACCTTACCTAAATAAAATACTGCTATAGGAAGGCTGATGTTATATAAAACAGAGATATATATCGCTGAAACAAAAGGATTTGAATCTTCACCACCCATAAAACTGACTACCAGCGGAAGAATTACCAGCCCTAAAATAGGAAGGATTATCCCCAACATATGCAACATGGTTATGGGAGACTTAAGAGAATGGGCGTAACGCAGCATAGTTTCGTAAGTCCCGGATAAAATTACATCTAACGATTTATCTAATAATCCTAAACGGCGTTCTTCTGAAGATTCAAATAACGAAGATTCTATAAGATGAAATGATTCTACAAATTCCTTATCCCATTCTTTCCAGACCTGAAGATATGCTTCTGCTGAATCGCGGATGGTGCTGAATTTTTCAGTCTCCACATCCCATAATATTTTCCTGAAATCTAAAGATAAAGGTGCTTCTAAGTGATCTGCAGCAAATTCAATGGCCCTTTCCAGGTTGGAAGTGTGCCTCATGTAAGTGACTAAATAAAAGATGCTTTGGACCATCTGGTTAGATGCTTTCATCCTCCAGGAGTTGGCCATGAAATCAGGTATCTTTTGCAGCGCAGGAATCATCAGCAGGCCGGCGACCAGGAAAAATACCAAAAAGAAAAACATGCCAAAGATCCCAAAAGTTATCAATGAACCTACTACTATAGTGGCTAAAGGCAGCAGAAAAGAAAGAGCTATGACTCCTGAAGGGCGGACGTTAAGATGACAAAGGTCAAGATTTTTCTGCATTACTTCAGCTTTTTGCTTATCTACTGTCAGTTTCAGAAGATTATCTGAAAAAGTACAGGCCTTTTCGTATAATGAATAATGTACAGGGTATAACTCTTCCTTAAAATCAGAATATTCTTTTGTAGATGCTTTGAATTGCACGGAAGCAGAACTTCCGAACTCTTCAGTAACCCGCTGTTTATATTTTTCCAGTAATTGCTGATAGTCCTGCTGTTGCATCTATACCGATAATGACGAAGGAATTGAAGTTTAAAAAATCTCCTATTTTGCAAGTAAAATTTAAAAACAATATTCCACCTCTTATGGAAGATGACTGATAAATACACCATCGATGATGTCTATAAGATTGCCGGAAAAGATTTGACAGATCTAATTATTGCAGTAACAGATAAGTATAAGGTGCACATGATCCCAAGCTGGTTCTATCAATCACGCTCTGCGTTAGGTGGAAAAAGCCCTTGCGAGATCTGTAATGAAGGCCATCCTGAAAAATTAGAAAAGATGCTTATGGATATCTTGACGGCAGCGCAGGGCGGATAATTTTAATATACAAACAACTCACAAGACCGATAATTGAATCAGATCTCTTGGCTCTTTTGCCGGTTCTTTCTCAATAACAATACCAGAGCGACTATACCAGCAGCCATAAGCAAAACTCCGCCGACGATGTAAATTATTGAGCTTAATCCTTTCTTTTCAGCTTTCGCTGCGCTTGCCTGCTTCTGCTCTTGCGGAGCAGGAGCATCAAAATCAAATATTTTCATTTCTGCGGGCAATTCTTCCAGAGGGATCTGCTCGACCGAAGTTTCCAGCAAAGGTGACTGTTCTGCTTGTAAGGGTACAGCAGGCAATGATTCGTTCTGCGATGTTTCTGCAGGCGATTCTTCATCTGAATCGGCGTCTTCTTCTTGAACTTCGGCTGCTGCTTGAGCTTGGGCTTCTGCTGCAGCTTGTAAGCTTGCTGCACGGATATCTAAATCTAATTTTGTAGCCTCGCCATCTTTGTAAGTGTATTCCTTAACTTTTATGCTGCCGACAAAAAAAGATATAACCTCTCCATCCTGGCCTTGCACCCTTAAAATATTGCTGGCTTCATAACCATATCTTCCTATGCAAGGATTTACCAGACAAGGAAGACTCATAACTTCAGAAACATAAGTTCTTCCGGCAATCTTAGCATTAACTTGGACAGGAACAGCCGAACCTTTGTCCCAAGATACTTCACCATAAAATTGATGATTGGATAAGCTGGGAGGAGCTTCTGCAGCGATAGAAGCAGCAAAAAGAGAAATGATTACCAGAAATATCAAAGCGCGTCCAAGAAATCCTATTTTAAATTTCTTTTCCATCTTATCCCACATGCAGCCAGTACACTAATCCTGCGTCAAGCTTAGTCAAGTTTAATCTTTGTTCCTGGTTGAACTCATAAATATCGACGATATCTTTACCATTAGGCAGCACTATGTCTTTTGTCGATACAGGCTTATAGCTACTGATGCCGACAAGGTGCCAACCGCTTGCTAATCCAGACAGGCCTGAAGATGGCTTTTCATCGCATTCAACAGTAAAGTTAAGGAGGTTGTCACCTTTAAGCTTCAATAAATAACCCGCGTCAGCTTCCAGCTTAAAAAATTCTGAAGGAAGGCCTTCCTTCCACTGTTCAACTTCATTTTGATAAGATAAAACCCGATCGATATCATCTTTATAGTAAGTGAGATCTAGTTCTCCGCATAACAAAGACAAAGGCTGCAATCCGGCTGTGTTTTGAAGCACATAAGAGGTTTTGTATTTATCATCTTTCTTTATCAAGTTTATTTTCGGATAACCCGCCTGATCCAATTTATAGATAAAGCCTTCTACAGCTAATATATAATCGACGACGGTCTTTTTGCCGCCTACGGCAGCTTCGACAGATAATCTGTAAGGCTTATTTTCTGTACCTGCCAATTGGGCATTTAGCAGCACAAAATTATTGCCTGAACTTACTTCAGAAGCAGATAATTCCTGCCCGTCGAAAATTAATTTTACTTCCGGTCTTGATCTGCTGGTCACGTTGAAATAAAGAGATATGTTTTCACCTAGCCCTGCTTCGATTATGTCGCCGCCTATAACATTAAAGTTGGAATCGTAAACAGATACATCAGCGACAGAAGGCTCGATGAAATTAAGATTTTCTACAGTAAGGAATCGACCGTCGGGACTGATGGCTAATTCTAAGTCGCCGTAATCATCATCGTTAAGATAAATATCTCCCGAGCTTGCCAATCCCTGGCCTAAAATCCGGAAGCGGCTACGCTATTAACCATGAATAATTTATAGTACACTGATGTTTCACCGACTGCTGCCTGCACCAGCAGGTCGCTTACAGCTGCCTCTCCTGATAATTTAACCTTGACAACCATCCTATCATAAGCAGAAAGATCCAACGTTTCTGATCTTTTAAGAGTAAGGTCTACCGGGGGTGAAGGCTTATTTATAGCTTTACCGACAGTTGAAAATTCATATAATAGATTTATTAGAGCGAAAGAAGCAAGTATTATTATCACGATAATAATTGCTATCACTACATTATTCTTATGCGAAATTCTTTTTGGAGGCCTTGATACAACACTCTTTCTTGAAATGGTTTTTTTATTCTTTTTAGCCATATTTTTTTTGCTCATCTTGAAATTTTCAGCTGACCGTCCAGCGCCTCTAAGGTTATTATAGTTCCATCTGATAATAATATGCTTTTGCTTGCTCCTTCAGGCAATAGACCGATGAATTCAAATTGGTCATCGCTATTTTTTATCACTACCTGCAGCAGGCTGCCGGATTGGAACAGGCCTAAGGTAAATAATTCTCCGCCGATTTCAGTGACAAACTTAGTATTGGAACTTATATCAACGCCTTCGGAAGTTATGACCGGATATGGAAGGAGTTTTATGTCCAATTGTATATTATTGCCAATCAGGCTTTTCTGGAAGAATACCTGTTCGCTTCCCACCAATATAGTCCCATTTTCAAAAGCTTCAGTATCTGAAAGCAAGGTCATCTGATAATCAGCGCCAGTATTATCGGTCAAGCTGAACTGGCTAAGATCTTTTCCCCCCCGTAATTCCAGCAGCATCCCATCTTTTGTCATAAGCGGATTTTTACTTTCAGCGAGATTTTCTGAAGCCGCAGTCAAGGGCCCAGAAATCCCCGCATCCAGATCAAACAGATGCTGGAACCGGATAGTCTTCTTACCGCCGATCAAACCCAGATATCTGTAAAGGACATCTTTTTCTTTAATCAATCTGGCTGCTCCCAAAGACAGCCTTTCTTCCTGGTCGGTGCCGTTATTATAACATAGATAAACCTGTGTCCTAAGCGATCGGATGTCTCCGGTATCGCAGATCTTATAATCTATCCCGTCGACGTTCAATATTACCTGCGCGTCTTCCGTTCCTGGAACAAGAACAGCCGAGAAATCCTGTAATGAATCGAATCCGGTCAATTGCTGCCCTACTTCTGCCGCAGTCCTGCCGATAAAAGTGATCTTATTTAGGTTAGTATCTACCTGGACTTCTATGCTGCCCACATCTAAGTTAAATTTAAGCACCGCATCTTCAGAGACCAGCGGGAATGTTTTGCTGCCGTTAAGGTATCTTAAACGCATCTTCTCTATCTCAAACCCCTGCCCGCCCATGCCGGTCCACGGTTCAGAATAAGATAATAAGTAATATCTTCCTTCTAGGCTGAAAGCTATGCTGTTGCCTTTGACCAATGGAAGTATGAAATTATCGCTGTCAAATTGATGTTCAAACTGGCTGTCGGCCAGGTCGGCGTACAAGTAAACTTGGGCATATTTTGAATAAGTATTGGATACGCCGCTCTTTCCATCGACAGCAAAGGCATTGTAATGGAACAATACCCCTGTTCCGCTGCTTTCGTCAACGTATGGTTTTCCTAAAAGAAGCTCAACTTTTTTGTTATTACCAAAAACGATCTTCATGGTGTTTTTTAGCAATTTGATGTCTTCAGCTTCGTTGAGAGAAACCTGGCCCAAAGAGGGAGTTGTTACGGTTATCTTGCCGTAAGTGCTGAAGGTGCTTTGAAATTCATTTATCAAAT
>CAYHKV010000026.1:0-9762 GCA_964357125.1 uncultured Methanosarcinales archaeon
GAGGGGATACAAAGCTCCGGTAAGCAAGGAATGGAAATGGGACGTAGACGATCCAGCCATGATACTTGAAGAAAGCCAAAAAGCGCACCACAAACTATTGATCGGATTCAAGGGGTCGCATAAAGTGAATAAAGCATCATATGAAAAATCCAAGAATGTAAAGCACGTAGCTTTATCTCTTACCGGCGAACCGATAACCTATCCTCGCATCAACGAATTGATCGACGGCTTCCATAAGCAGGGCATATCTACTTTTTTAGTCACTAATTCACAATATCCGGAGCAGATCAGGAATCTTAAACCAATAACGCAGCTGTATTGCAGCGTTGATGCTCCAACTAAAGAGATGCTGAAAGAAGTGGACAAGCCGTTATTTATTGATTTCTGGGAAAGGATGCTGCAGAGTTTAGACTATCTGGCTCAGAAGAAACAAAGGACCTGCATCCGGCTGACCATGATCAAAGAGATCAACATGTCTCTTCCGGACAGATATGCTGAACTGATAAGCCGCGGAAACCCGGACTTCATAGAAGTGAAAGCGTATATGCACGTAGGCCCTTCGCAGCAGAGATTAAGCAAGGATAATATGCCCCTGCATGAGGAAGTAGTGGTTTTCTCTAAGGAGTTAGTGAAATATCTGTCCGATTATGAAATTGTTTCTGAACATATCCCATCCAGGGTAGTCATGTTCGCCAAGAAGAAGTATAAAGTTGACGGAGGATGGCATACCTGGATCGATTTTCCTAAATTTGACGGATTGTATAAAGAGTTTATACAAAACGGAAAAGAATTTACCTCAGAAGATTACCGGCAGAAAACACCGCAGGTCGGCCTGAGCGGAAAAGGTACTTTAGACGATATGCCGGAGGAGAAACGCAAGAGATATCTGCAGGAGCATCCTGAAGCGCACGTATTTGTAGATGAAAAGACGGATGAATTGAGTTTTTACAATATATGAGCCACCAAGAAGAGGTTTTAAAATCCGATTTCTTTAACCAGCTCATCGAATTCTTTTTCTGCTTCAGACTTTATCCGATTTGCCTCATCTACCAGATTTGTCCTAGCCCTGAGCAATAAGGAATCAAAATAACCCACCTTAATTATTTTCTCTAGCTCCTGCCGGTGATAGAATTTATAGTAAGGGGATTCTATGGTCACAGAATCAACCTTATCATCACAAAGGTCATCTGATATTCTAATTTTTTTATCTTCTGAAATCTTCAGCTTCAGAGAACATTTATCGTACAATCCTATTTCATAACTTGCATCAGCACCACCAATTCTGCCTTGATAAACACCTATAGCAAAATTAGGAACATTGTTTTTTACACATCCGCTTAGCGTAGCTGCTGCGGAAAGCATCAAAGGATATATCGATTTCATAAAGTATAAAAAATATTAATCTATTTAAATTTAACGGAAGCTTGGACTGACTGTCAAAAAAAAGGAAAATGCAAAAGGCTTATAAATATAGCCAGTTATATAGTTACTATGGCAACAACTATTCAAGTCAGTCGAGAGTTATTAGAAACGCTCCAAAAGAAAAAGCTTTATAGTAAAGAAAGTTACGAAGAAGTGATCTGGGATTTGGTAGAAGATACCATGGAATTGTCTGAAGAGACTAAAAGAGACATTGAAGCAGCCCGTGCAGAAGTAAAAGCAGGAAAGGTCTATACTCTTTCTGAAGTAAAGAAGAAGTTGGGGCTAAAATAAGTGGTATATGAAGTTGAGCTTTCTGATAGTGCACTTAAAGAGCTAAGTAAGCTGGAGCACAGCCTTCAGGAAAGAATTGTAAAAACATTAGAAAGGATAAGGATCAGGCCTGAAGCATATCTTACTAAATTAGTCGGGGATTCGTATTATCGATTAAGAGTAGGGGATTATAGGTTAATAATAGACATTGAATATGCTAAGCTAATACTTCTGGTTATAAAAATTGGGCATAGAAAGAACATTTATGATTAAGATATTCTCTTCATAACGACAGCCCGAATTAGCTTCCAAACAAGGCAAAACCTTTATAAAACACCTCGTTCTTTAGCACGATATGGAGCTTACAAAGCAGGAAAAATCAGTATTGAAAGTGTTGGTAGAGAAAGAGCTTACACACATCAAGAAAGACGGACAGGGTTTCCTGATAACCAACGCTCCCTTCATAAACAAGATGGCTGAGACGGAGACAGATTTCCTGTTCCTTAAAAGCCTTAAATTGTATAAAGAGTTCTTAGAAAATTTACAGAAAAAATTGTAATCATGGTTGATCAACAGAAAATGGAAGAGAAGTATATGCAGTTTCAATCATTGCAGCAGCATCTGGAGCTGATAAACCAGCATGTAGAGAAGATGCAGGAGCAGAGACAGGAGATCGAATCTACAATCGATGCATTGAATGAGTTAGAAAAAAGCAAGACCGATACTGAAATATTGGCGCCTATCGCAAACGGAATTTTTGTTAAAGCCAAACTTTTAGACCCTAGTAGGCTTACGGTCAATCTTGGTTCTGATATCGCCGCAGAGAAATCCATCCCGGAGATCCTTAAATTGCTGGAAGATCAAAAAGAAAAGATAACAAATAATATGTCTGAAGCGGAAGAAGTGATCAAAAGATTGCGGCAGCAAAGCTTAGATATCTATAACCAAGCGCAATGAGAGGCAGATAAAAACTGAATATGTTCGGAAAACTAAAAGATAGATTAAAACAGGCAGTATCCATCTTCTCCAGGAAAACTGAAGAAGAAGCAGAGGTAGTAGAAACTCCTGCAGAGAAAAAAGAGATTCCGGCAGTAAAGGAGAAAGCCCAGATCGAGAAAAAAGAACATAAGAAAGGACAAAAAAAAGATAAAGCTGCAGAAAGGAAAAAAACTGAAGATAAGATATCTAAAGAAGAAGCCAAAAAGGAAAATATCCAGAAAAAAGAAAAAATTGCTGAGAAGAAAAAAGAATCTGACAAAGATATAAAAAAAGAGAAGGCTGAAAAAAAAGAAAGTGAAGCTATAGAAACAGAAGAACCTGAAAAAGCTGAACCGATAAAAGAGATACAAGCTCCGCAAAAGGAAGAGAGATCATTCTTTAAGAAAATTTTCGGCAAGAAGGAAGAAGCTGTTGAAATAAAAGCTGAGGAAACTGCCGTTACTGAAGAAAAGGCTGAAGAGAAAGAATCTTTTTTCAGCAAAGTAAAAACTTCTTTGACCACAAAAACCATCTCTGCGGAAAAGTTTGAGGAATTATTCTGGGAACTAGAAGTTACCCTATTAGAGAACAATGTCTCAGTTGAAGTTATTGAAAAAATAAAGGAAGACCTTAAAGTAGAACTGGTAGACAAGCCCTTGCCCAGGGATGTTGCGGGAAAGATAGAAGATACTCTGAAAAAGACTTTGAAGGAAATATTATCTTATGAGCCGGTAGAACTTTTGGAAAAAATAAAAGATAAGGAAGGAACATTCGTCATAGCTTTTTTCGGGATAAACGGAACTGGAAAAACCACCTCCATCGCAAAATTAGCGTATTATTTTCAACAGCATAAAATATCTGTAGTATTAGCTGCCTGCGACACTTTCAGGGCAGCGGCCATACAGCAGCTGGAAGAACACGCTGATAAGTTAGGTATAAAAATTATAAAACAGGATTACGGCTCTGACGCGGCAGCAGTAGCTTTTGATGCGGTAAAGTATGCAGAAAAAAATAAGATTAAAGTGGTTCTGCTAGATACTGCAGGAAGGCTGCATTCAAATACTAATCTTATGAAAGAGCTGGAAAAGATAATCAGGGTAGCAAAACCAGATTTTAAGATATTCGTAGGTGAAAGCATCACCGGCAATGATTGTATCGAACAGGCAAGAAAATTTAATGAACTGGTGGAGATGGACGGAGCTATACTCACTAAAGCTGATGTAGATGAGAAAGGGGGAGCGCCCCTATCTATTTCTTATACCATCAAGAAACCCATCTTATTTTTAGGTGTAGGGCAGAGGTATGAAGATCTCGAAAAATTTGATGCAGAACTGATCTTAAAACGGCTTGGTTTCGCATAAATTGCAAAAAGATTATAAAATAAGAGCAAATTAGGCCCATAATATGAAGTCTAAAAAAAAGCCCAAAATGCCATGGAAGCTGCAGCTGGCTGCTTCAAACGGAGAACTGAAAGAGAATTATTTTATTCCGCCGGTATCTAGATCAAAAAGGATCTTTAAGAAAGTTAAATTTATAGGAGTGCCGGCCTTATTTTTTGGCCTGGGAAGCATAGTAGGGATAAATTATTATAATGCCTGCGCGGCTAATTTAAATCAAAAGCCTTACGAAGCTTACCCTGCTGGTGACTTAGACAAAAATGGCATTGAGGACTTAGTCATCGTATCAGACGATAGATATAAATTGCCGCTTTATGGGTTAAAATATAAAAATAAATTAATCTATGTGACCGCAGCCGTGATGGAAACAACACCAAGCAGCGTAATTGACTATGATTCTATCGAAAAAAGACTTAATGCGAAGTGAGAACAGATAAAACATCCGCCATAATGATATGTGTCCTTATTATCCAGAATATTTTTAAAAAAGAGATGTAAAACAGCCTTATGACAACCTTTTTCATACAAACTTCAGGATGCGCCGCTAATCAGGCCGATTCAGAACAGATGGCCGGATTGCTCAAGGAAGCTAAATTTGTCCCAGTAGAGACTATAGAAGAAGCAGATATTGTCATTTTTAATACCTGTACCGTCAAAACTCCCAGCGAAACCGGGTTCTTTGCTCAATTGGAACAATTCAAGGCAGAACATCCTTACAAGATATTAGTCATAGCAGGTTGTATTCCGCAGACCGACCGGCAGAGACTTAAAGATCTTTCATTAGTCGGAACAAAACAGATACATAACATCGTGCAGGTAGTGGAAGAAGCGCTGCATGAAAATGTACTGCAGCTGTTGAATAACGATGAGATGCCGCCGCTGAATCTTCCCAGGATACGTAAAAATCCGATCATAGAAATATTGCCCATCAACAGGGGATGCTTAGGCGCATGCACTTTCTGCAAAACAAAAAAGGCGCGCGGAGCTTTAGTTTCATATCCTATCGAAGAGATAGTTATGGTAGCCAAAAAAGCCGTAGATGAAGGGGTAAAACAGATATGGCTGACTTCCCAGGATACTTTCTGCTACGGCTTTGACATAGGCACAGACTTGCCTTTGTTACTGGAAAAACTAGTACAGATACCTGGAGATTTCAAGATAAGGATAGGCATGGGCAACCCTGACCATATGCCAAAGATAGGAAGCAGGTTAGTAGAATTATACAAGAATCCAAAGATATTCAAATTTTTACATCTGCCATTACAAGCTGGACATGACGAAACCCTTAAAGCCATGAAAAGAAGGTACACCGTACAGGAATTCATCGATACCATAGACCAGTTCAGGAAAGAGATACCGGAGATCAATATCATGACCGATATCATCGTAGGCTATCCTACAGAAACAGAAGATCATTATTGGGGAACACTGCAGGCCGTCCGCAGGACCACTCCTGATTCCATCAATATATCCAGATTTTGGCCCAGGCCGGGTACGCCGGCAGCAGAACTTACGGAATTGCCGGGAGAGGAGGTCAAACGCCGTTCCAGAGTTCTGACCGATATATTTCATAATATCTCTAAACTCCAGAATGAACGATGGCGGGACTGGGAAGGGGAGATGATGATCGATGAAAAAGGGAGGGAATTACGCCAGTGGATAGGCAGGAACGATTCCTATAAGCAGATAATAGTGGAAGGAGATCATAAGATAGGGGATAAGATAAAGGTCAGGATCGTCAAAGCGGAGACTTTTGACCTGCGGGGAAAGCAGGTTTAGTTGTCACTTTTGAGGGGTATTTTTAGGAAAGATTTATAAATGGAAAACTGCTTTAAGCAAGATATAAAGAACAAAGAGGGGTATACTATTTAATATGAATAAGAGTGAACAGACTACCAGAAAAGGACTTAAAAAAAGCGCCGTATCTCCGTTAGATGATTATCTACCGCTAGAGGGGAAACTATTTGGAAGCAAGGGTACATATGTGGTCAAAGATATCATATCCGCAAGCGAAAGGAGCGGTATGAGAACCTGCTTAGCGCTTAACCTTAATACAGCAGAATATGTAGTGATAAAAGAGTTTCCGACGCAAGCATCGGACTCTTTCATGCGCGAAGATTATGTACAGAGGGTATTGCAACGTGAAGGAGGGCAACAAAATATCCTTTCCGCAGTAGATATTATCAGAAAAAAAAATACTTCAAGAATGAATAGGATTATTTTCCCGTATGCCCCAGAAGGGGATCTAAAAAAATTATCACCACAGGGAATGCCTTTAGAACCTGCTTTAACAAAAAGAGTGGCCGTTTCTATCTGTGATGCTTTGGATTATCTGCATAAGCGAGGCATCACCCACCGCGATGTTAAGGACACCAATATTTTAGTCAATCCAGAAGCAGGACAAGAAGGCATTTTCAAGCTTTCTGATTTTGATATCTGCTGGCACGAGGATCTACAGCATCTTGATCAACCATCCACTATAGCAGGTTCTCAACTATATATGGCTCCTGAAGTAGCCCTATTTGAAAAACCTGCAAGTAAGCAGAGAGACATCTATGCGACAGGGGTTTTATTATATAAGATACTTGCAGGAGAATATCCATTCTATCCGTCAGCGAAAGAAAATGAGATGGATTTCTATTCCCGGATCTTGCAGCAGCCAGTTCCAGACCATCCGGAAATATCACCACGACAGAAAATAGTCCTTGAAAAAGCATTGGAAAAAAATCCGGAACTTCGTTATCAGACTGCAGGAGAACTGAAAGAAGATTATCTTAATGCAGTTAAATAGATCCTTTTTGGATCTCTTCTTCTACTTTCTTACGGACTTCCTCTTCTTTCATGCTTACCGCCGGCTTAGCCTCATAAGAACGCATTAATCTTTTTACTTCTGCATAGATGTAAGCAGTATCTGCTGCAACTTCTTGAGTACGCTTTATTTCTAAAGGATATTTGTAGATGTATTTGTGTATCACGCCGCGGATAAAATAGATCACCGGCCTCATGGTCCAGCGGATGCCAAAATTTGTCAGTGACCAGGCATCGAAAGCTATATGCACATCGCCAGTCTCAAATCTTTGCCGAAGATCATTTTTTTTAACTGCAGTTTCGGTAACATTCTGCAGAGTTATCCTTATCTTGATCATGGCAGTTATGTAATCGTTTATCTCTTTGTAAGGCCGTAATTCAAGATAGATATACCTTCCTTCCGGAAATACCTGTTCCTCACTTTTTTTCTCTCTCTTCTGGTAACCTCGTTCTTTTAGAGCCTGGTTTATCGCATTAAAGATATCATCCACCCTAAAGATACCATGATGTTCTATTTCCCGGTTATTGATGACTAAATTTTTCTCAAACATTTTTATCGGCCATATGAATATTTATAGGAATTGAAATAAGTTTTTATTTTCTGATGCAACAGTTCAACATCACCTTTGATCCAAGATTCAGCTTTCTTAAAATGATTTTGGAAAAAATATTTCTCAAACATGATGCTCATGAACCAATAGAGAGGCTTGGTGCTCCATTTATTTTTTCTGTCGCTGATCACATATCCATCAAAGATCATGCGCACAGTACCCTGGTTAGTCCTTATTCTAGATCCCTGATGCTCAACTTCCACTTCCTTAACATCGATGAGATGGATCTTTATCGATACCGTCAATTTATAGTAATCACTGATGTTCTTCCATGGCTCAAGGATGACTTCTCCCTGCCGGCCGGAAGGAGTGACAATTATCTGGTTCATCTTCTCGTACCAGTCCCATCCTTTTTCATAGAAATAACTGGAGATGAGATTCAGCAATTCTTCAGCGTTGAACAGACCGTCATAACTTAATTTCAGCCGGTCAACCGCCAGATAACGTTCGGCCATGGTCAAAAGGTAAATTTATTAACTTATAAATTATTCTATGTAAAATGCCTAATAGAAAAAATACTAATGATTACGCAGCCAGCTAAGGCATAATTCCAGCCCGTTTAGTCTTTCCTGCCGCAAATAATGTTCGGCTCCAGCTGTATGCCAAGGAGGAAGTTCTGTTGCTCCATGATAAAAACTCTGGGCGCCGCCTTGCGACCAAAGGTTCTGCATCTCTTTTTTGTCGTAACCTGCCATTTTTGCGAGGTAAGCCATCATAACAGACATAGAACCTAATCGCGAGTCGATAGTTTCATATTTATCGGCAGCAAGGCTCTTGGGAATATCACCATTCTGAAGTATACCTTTAACTAATGTTAAATCAGTTGGGTCTAACTCTAAAATATCAACGGTGGCAGTAACATCCAAACCTACTGTGCCTAATAACAGACCAAGAACTTGGTACCCGTTCTTTCCAACAATCTCATCAATCATGGTTTTCAAAAAAGTCAAAGATATTTAAAACTTTTGATTTAAAGTTTAATTTTTAGCAACTTGTAAAGCCATCTATCCCTTCCAGACACTACATATCCCTTCCAGCACCAAAAACTTTAATAACCTCAAATAAATCAGAGGTCCAGTAGGGTGTGTTAAAAGATGGCGTCATTTTTAAGAAATATTTTGCAAAAGCTTTCCTTGAATCCTTTTACTAAAAAGAGCCATATAAAATTAGGCTTATACGGGCCACCAAACGGTGGAAAATCTACTCTTGCCAACAGGATCTGCCAGGATTGGTTAGGCGAAGAGATGTCTACCGTTTCCCATATAGCGCATGAAACAAGGGAGATCAAGATCAAAGAGCAGGTCAGCATCAAGAATAAGAGGGGAAAAGAGCTTACCTTTTCTTTGGTAGACACTCCGGGGATCTCAACTAAGATCGATTATGAAGATTTCATCAAAAAGGGATTGAAGAAAACTGAAGCTAAAAAAAGAGCTAAAGAAGCCACAAAGGGAGTTATAGATTCTATAAAGTGGCTGGATGACATGGATTCCGTAGTTGTAGTCCTGGATGCCACTAAAGACCCTTATTCACAAGTCAACATAACGATAATCGGAAATCTTCAGGCAAGAAATATTCCAGTACTTATCGCCGCCAACAAAGTTGATCTCAAAAAATCCAGCATTGACGCAGTAAAAGCCGCATTTCCCCAATATAAGATCGTGGGCATATCTGCTAAATATGGCAAGAATATCGAGGATTTTTATGAGCAGCTGTTTACTATAGCCAAGCAATAAGGATAAAGATGAAGACAGAAATAGTAAACATTAAAAAGGATGGGTGTTTCCTAATATATAGTTAAAAGAGGATAATTGAAGATGGTTACATTTAAGTTTGTACCTTATCATGAGATTGATAGTCTCACTTCTGCTAAAAGGGTCAATAAGCTTCTTAAGATAGTAAAAGAAGATAAGATAGTCATCATGGAAGGGCGTCTCCGCAAACAGGAAGAAGCCGATCTTATCGAAATAACCATGGATGAGATCAATCAGAAATTCAAAGGGATCGAATTAAGCGTCATCTACCCCGATAAAGATAAACAAGATGCCTTGCAAAGGATAAAAGGGGCATTTGCGGAAGTTCTTCTTGGAGACCGGCAGGGATTGACCATCATAGGGCCGGCATCGATAGTCAAAAGGATTGAAAGCAACCCAGACCAGATAGAATTATTCACACAAGAAAACAGGGCCAGAAAAAAAATCTTCAAAAGAAGATAGTTGTTATCATGTCATAAAAGTGCGGGAAAGTGCCTCACCACGGACTAAAGTCCGTGGCTTGAA
>CAYHKV010000027.1:0-9636 GCA_964357125.1 uncultured Methanosarcinales archaeon
ATTCCCCTTACGCTGCTGCAAAGATGCATTCATATAACATGGTACATATCTACCGAAAATCATATGGCCTTTTCGCCTGCAACGGCATATTGTTCAATCATGAAAGCCCTTTACGGGGATTAGAATTTGTCACCAGGAAGATCACAAATTCAGTAGCCAAGATAAAGCTGGGCATGCAGAAAGAGCTTAGGTTAGGAAATCTGGATGCTAAGCGCGACTGGGGCTTTGCGCCAGAATACGTAAATGCCATGTGGCTTATGATGCAGCAGAAGCTTCCTGATGACTTTGTCATAGCGACCGGAGAGACTCATTCTGTCCGCGAATTCGTGGAAGAAGCTTTCGCCGCAGCAGGCCTGGATTGGAAAAAATATGTCATCACCGATAAAAAACTTAAGAGGCCTTTAGATGTACATCAGCTGTGCGGCAATCCTTCCAAAGCACACCAGACACTTGGCTGGAAGCCTTCGGTAACTTTTAAAGAACTGGTAAAGATAATGGTAGAAGAAGATTTACGCAGATGGCAGATGTACAAAGAAGGCAAGATGGTCCCTTGGGACGCCCCAAACTACCCTCATGAGATGGATATGATCTCCAGAAACGTAGTGCGCGACTCGCAAAAAGAGAATTCCGTCAGGAAAATATCCGGCTTGAAAAGATTATTAAAGAAATTTTGATAACGATTCTCCATGGACACTAAAGAATACGAGACTTCTTTCAAGATTGAAGAGAGCTATTGGTGGTTTGTAGGCCAGCAGTTTTTAGTGCGGGAATTTTTAAAGAAGTATTATTCTGGACAGAAGAACCTACAACAGTTAGATATAGGATGCGGCACCGGAATAACTTTGCAGATCCTGCAGGATTTTGGAAAAGCGCAAGGCATGGACTTATCTGATGACGCTATAGATTTCTGTAAGAAAAGAGGGTTTTCCATAACTAAAGGGGATGTTGCTAAGATGCCATTTGCTGACGATTCTTTTGACGTTATCACTTGTTTAGGGGTATTTTATCATAAAGGAGTAAAAGATGATTCTACAGCTATGAAAGAGATCAAAAGAGTTCTCAAGCCGGGGGGCAGACTATTATTCATGGATTGCGCCATGCCCTCGCTGTATGGAAAACATGATATGGCTTTCCACGGCATCAGGCGTTACACTAAAAAAGACCTGGCTGCGAAGATGCAGCAGGCTGGTTTAAGCATTGAACGTATGCAGTATTATAACTTTACATTATTTCTTCCGGTCTATTTTAAGAGAAAATTTGAGAAATTAAGCAAATCTCATCCTAAATCTGAAGTCAGCGCAGAGATAAATCCCTTATTTAATGGGGTATTGAAGAAGATGTACCTGGCTGAATTAAGATTATTGAAGTATATCTCTTATCCGGTTGGTATAAATATATTGGCGGTTGGGAAGAAAGAAAAATAAAAAATTAAAAAAAGATCAATTCCTAATATGATAGGGAGTGATGGATTGTAGAGCCCCTCTTGTAGAGTACATCACTTGAAGCGTCCTGTCAGAGCCTGGAACTTTGCCAGTATCTAATAGTTCTCCGATTTCAGCCAGATTTGCAAGACGTACTAATGGCTTGTGTTCTCTTTCAGATACCTTTTTCATCCATTCTCCAGAGGTAAAGTATCGGTCTGGTTTGTTAACTTTTGCCAAGAAGGTGAAATCGAGATCTCCTTTGATTGGATGAGAATAAAGTCCAACAAAATTAAACCCAAATCTTTCAACTTCTTCGCGATCTATTCCGAACTCTTCTTTTAGTTCCCGGTAAGCATCTTTTTGAACATTGATCCTATTTATCGGGTCTCTATATTTAAGATGACCAGCAACTGCGTTAAGGAAACCGCCGTATTCTGAGTTTGTTCTTTCTCCGATAAAAATAGAGCCATCTTCAGTTATTGGTAAGACTGCAACACCAGGAGCTCTGGCGAAAAAAGCCCACCTATCCCCTAATTCTTCTGATCCGCGTTCTTGAAGTTTAAGATTTTCTTCATCACTGCGTTTTATGTCCGCTAGGAAAGCTTTGTAGTGAGTTATTCCAAATCTCACGAATAAAGAAGCTCCCATTCCTTGACTAGTAAGATCAAGTACTGTTGAACCACCATATCTCAATTTTCGGTCATCAAATTTTGTCTTAACTCCGTCCCCTAGTTCTCCACGTTTGATCATAGGATTTATGATATTTTTTAAATACCATTCTCTTTCTCTTGGCTGAGAAGAGTTATCGACATTTGCTGCGCATAAACCTAATACACTGGAGATATCTAAAGGGCACAGTTTGTCTGCTAATTTGTAATCTAAAGTTCTTCTTCCGGGATTACCGAACTCACCATCATCTGTCATTTCAACCTGAAAATCATTTCTTTGTGCCATTTTACATTCCCCCATTAAATCTCAAAATATATTGCAATGCTTCTACCGTCCCTAAGACATTCTTCCGCTCAGGGATAAAGTGGTGGGCATATTTTCTTACTATTGCTTCTTGCTCTGCTTTCTTTCCGACATAGACTGCTAATCCTCCTGCTTTACCGATTAAATCTAACATAGGCATATCGTTGCCGGAATCACCGATAGCAGCTATATCCGCTAAACTTATTCCTGCCAATTCTGCATATTTTTGCGCAGGTTTAGCTTTAGTAACTCCTTTAGCATTAATATCAACAGCATCTGCTGACATTACCGCTTCTAAGAAAGGGAATCTTCCTTCTAATAATGGTTTTACTAAAGCATAAGTTCTTTCCAATAATTCAATATCTGTTTTTCCCTCGCTTCTGAAAGTAGGAGTGACGTAACCAGTAGTGGTTTCGTAGCGTTCATTATTAGCTTGATGCACCATCCCTGTAAATAAACCTTGTTCAGCGATGAATCGTTCTACCTCTTTTATTTGCTCTGATGAAAGTCCCCCTAAGCGATAAGAATCAGCGCTTCCTAAAAGACGTACACATGAAGCTTCGTAAGAGATACCCTCCCCGACCTTGTAAGAATCTGGTGAAAGTAATGATGCATGAAAAGGTTCTTGTTCAAACCATGGTCTTGCTGAAGCTAATGAGAATAACACCCCTGCTGCGCGGACTTCCTTGATTGCTTGTTTCAAAGCAGGATTTACTTTGCTTAAATCGCCGCCTTCAATCAAAGTCCCATCTATGTCCGCCAATATAGAGTTTATAACCATATTGATATTTGCTGATGACAGATTTATAAAGTTAATGGATAAATGTTCACAAAATGTCCAACCTTATCCCTAAAGATTTATACAGCCAAATACTTGAACATATGCCAGTTCCCTGCGTTGACTTTGTCCTTGTACAAAATGGCAAAGTACTCTTAACCTACAGAACAGAAGAGCCTGCGAAGGACAAATGGTGGATCCAAGGCGGAAGAGTGTATAAGAATGAACGATTGCAGGAAGCTGTTCTCCGTCTTGCAGAGCGCGAGATCGGAACAAGAAACATACGCATCATTAAGCAATTCGGAGCATACGAATTTTTTTCCAAGACTGCGCCTTTCGGAGTAAAATCAGGAATACACGATATCGCTATCGTCTTTCTGGCAGAACCTTTAGAACCTAACTTCTTGCCGCACCTGGACAAGACTCATAAGCAATTTCACTGGGTAGATCATATAGAAAAAGATCTTGATCCATACGTCAAGAAAGCGTTAGAAGATTCTGGGGTATTTGAAAAGCACAATTGAAGCAAGAAATTAATTCTTCTTCTCTTCTCCCACCAGCTTCAGATCATGCTCTACCATCAGCTTCACCAATTCTTTAAACCTTACCTTAGGATCAAATCCGAACTTATCCCTAGCTTTGTAATTGCTTCCTAACAAAGGCGAGGTAGTGGAAGGTCTTGCAAATCTCGGATCAAACTCCACATAATCAGAAGCTTTTAATCCAACCACGCTAAAAGCTTCATCCAGCCATTCCTTGACCGAATGCAGTTCACCAGTACAAATAACAAAATCATCAGGCTTATCCAGCTGCATGATGCTCCAGGCTGCTTCCATATACTCTGCCGCATAACCAAAATCAATTTTTAAATCTAAATTTCCCAGTAATAACTTCTCCTGCAATCCTAATTTAATGCGTGCAGCAGCCATAGTTATCTTGCGGGTGACATATTCTTCTGTTCTTCGCGGCGATTCATGATTGTAAAATATACCTGTAGATACATGCATACCGAATACATCTCTATAATACCTACAAAGCAGATAAGCAAATGCCTTGGCACAGGCATAAGGGCTTTGCGGCCTGAGATGAGTTTCTTCTGTCTGCGGATTATCTGCTTTTCCAAACATGTTAGAAGATACCGGCTGGAAATATTTTATCTTGGGATTGATCTGCTTGATAGTCTCTAAAATCCTTCCTACCGCTGCGCCAGTTATATCACAGCTGTACCCTACTCCGTCATAACTCCAGCTGACGTGATCCTGATCTGCTTCATTGTAGATCTCATCAGGCATTACTTTGGCGATAACCCTATACAAAGAAGTAACGTCTGCTAAATCGCCCCTATGTAAAGTTACCTTATCCATCAGATGAGTTATATTCTTGGTATTTCCGGTAGCAGAACGTCTGATGAAACCATGGACTTCGTAGCCCTTAGAGAGCAGCAATTCCGCTAAATGAGATCCATCTTGCCCGGTGATTCCGAGTACCAGCCCTTTCTTGGCCGGAGCGATCCTGAAATCCGGCAAAGGAACTATGAATTTACCGCCTTTCTTTCGCCATTCTTCTTCTCGGTCGTAAAATTCCTGGAAGAACGCATAAGGGAGTACTAAAAAATAATCCGGCTGAGCTTTCCGCGCCTCTTCTTCAGAATAGATAGGGATCATGCTACCGACAGTATATTTTCCCCATTTGAATGAGCTTCTTTCAGAAGCGCCGGTAATCAATTCAGGGCCTAAGCCGTAATATTGTAATATTACGTTACCTTTAGTGGAAGCACCATACACCCATACTTTCTTTCCTTTGGCAGTTTCCTGCCTGATGAAATTCACGCATTTTTTCTTGTTCTCTTCCAGACGATTAAAGAAATCTAAATAAACTTCCTTACTTTCAAATCCTTTTTCTGCATCCTTGACTTTCTGTATCCTTTCTGCCGCTCCAGAAGCAGCTTGTGTTTTTGCCCCAATCTTACGGCTGTAGATACGATAACTGCCGCCATTCACATAGTTGATCTCAACATCGATTATTTCCAATCCATTCTTGTTGAATAAATATTCTAATGATGCAAAGGAGTAGTATTCCAGATGCTCGTGGCAGATATTTCCTACATCATTGCTGTCCAGCATATTCTTCAGGCACATAAGCTGCGCAATGAATACTCCGTCATCAGTCAGCGCATTGGCTGCATCAGCCACAAATTGATTAGGATCTTCCATGTCATAGAACATGCCGATGGCAGTAACTACCTTCGCTTTCTTACCTACTTTCTTCATATAACTATCAAGAACCCAGAAATCATTGATGAAATGAGTTATGCCTTTGCTTCCTTCTTCAGCCAGATTATTTGCCGGCTCAACTCCTACAGTAATCAAACCAGGAACAGCATAAGTTCGCAGCATAGTTCCATCATTTGAACCTATGTCCAGCACTACATCACCTGCTTTCAGATCAAACATCTTCTCTGCTTTTTCAGTTATGTCCCGCAGGGCTTTCTTCATGGTATCAGTGATTCCTGACTTATACCAATAGAAACGCGCATACAATAATTCCTGAGGAGCAGTATGTTTAAGCTGAACTAGGGTGCAGTTTTCGCACATTATCATCTCTAAAGGAGCTTTTCCGCATTTGTGCAGGTCTTCCTTATTGATGAAATTGTTGATGTACTGGGTGCCTAAAGAAAACAATGGGACTAATTTAGGAGAATAGCATACCCTGCAGGTAGTTCTGGTAGTATAAGTATGAGGAACTGTCTCCATAAGCACTTCAAGCATAAAACCCCTATAAAAAGGTTGCTAAACTGGATTACTCATTTGAATATCTCTCTAAATGTTCATCTGAACACGATCTTCTTATTCAATCCATAATTCAGCACAGAAATCACCGCAGCAGAAACTACAATCGCATATAAATAAAGAACACCCAGTAATTCCGTCAGCAGATACACAAACATCCAGTTCAGGCCGCTTATGAACAATACCACTAAAGCAAAGATCAGAAATTTACCATCTTTCCTGAAAGTAACATAGGAATGATACACAAAAAGGAAAGCTATTTCACAGCCCAAGGCTATAGCGAAGGAAAGCATATGCCAGAATCGAAAGAACTCCGTCAGGGCATAAGTAAGAGAAAGGTTCAACAACAAGCTTAAGCCCCCCCCAAATAGAAATTTTACATAACGGAACAGGTCTATTTTTAATTCTGAACTTAATTTCATCGTTCCCTTCCAAACCGTACATTTAAGACTTTTAAGCCATAATCTTTCCCCAACCGGAATAAAGTCTTGAAATCGCCATCTGATTTAGAAACTCCGCCAGTGCGGATATTGTAAGCACATGGCACCTCAATGATTCTGAAACCATTCTTCATGGCCTTATAGGCAAACTCAATGAAATATTCTCCAAAACCCTGTTTGGAAAAAGAAACTTTATCAAAAACTTCTTTCCTTACTGCAGCGAAGCCGGAAGTATAATCGCGTACCCCCCAGCCTAAAAATAAGACAGAAAAACCATTGATCATCCAGCTCAAAAAGACACGCATGAACGGTCTTGGATCCCTTCCTCCTTTTACATACCGAGAGGCTATGGCAACATCATAATCACCTAACCTTGAGATCAAAGCAGGAATCTCTTCAGGAGACAATCCTAGATCACAATCCAGCCATACTACGACCTTTCCCTGAGCCGCATGTATCCCATCTGCAAGAGCAGAAGCTAACCCCCTTTCATCAACCCTTCTTATCAAACGCACTTTTGGATGTTTCAGCTCTTCCACTAATTTCCAGGTTCCATCAGGGCTGTTGTCATCTACAATAATTATTTCTTTTAGACGCTGCCCTACCGCCTTAGATATGCGATCGATCGCTTCCACGATATTTTCACGCTCATTATAAGAAGGCAGCACTACTGAAACGTCACTTGAGGCACCATTTACTTTTTTCATCGTTTATGCTCCTCGTAAATATTTTTTATAGCAGCAGCCACATAATGTATCTGTTCTTCCGTAAGATGGCTGGAAGAAGGAAGATAAAAACCATTTTTCTCAAGATATTCAGCATTTGGATAATGCCCATTAACTCCTAAATGCGCATAGGCTGGCTGTTTATGCATCCCGATAAAAAAAGTCCTGGTCTCAACACCTTTTTTCTGTAATTCTTCCCGTAATCTAGGCATAGTAAGTGGAAAATCATTATCCACCAAAAGACCATACATCCAATATACATTCTTAGCCCAAGAAGCTTCCGGCGGAAGGATGATTCCGGGAATATTTTTCAGCAAAGAGTTATACAGCTGGGCATTTTTTCGCCGTGATTCTACATATTCTCCAATCCGTTCCAATTGTGCCAGCCCGATTGCCGCCTGCAAGTTCGTCAGCCTATAATTATAACCTACTTCCTGATGTAAGAACCTCGGCTCGCCGAAGAAATGGTTTCGCAGCTTTTTGGCCCTTTCAGCCCACTTCTCATTATTAGTAATTACCATCCCGCCTTCCCCGGTAGTTATGATCTTATTGGCATAAAAACTGAAACAAGCTATATCGCCTAAAGAACCGGCCCTTTTACCCTTATATTCAGCCCCATGTGCTTCCGCAGCGTCTTCTATAACGATAAGATTATGTTTCCTGGCAACCGAAAGCACTGCATCCATGTCCACAGGATGCCCATAGGTATGGACAACCATCACAGCTTTAGTTTTAGAAGTAATCTTTTCTTCTATCTTCGCCGGATCGATATTCCAAGTCTGCAGTTCCGAATCTATAAAGACTGGTTTAGCCCCGATCTGGACAATAGGATTACAGGAGCCGATCATGGTAAAAGAAGGAAGGATCACTTCATCCCCTTCTTTGATTCCTATGGCTAACAAAGCTAGATGTATCGCCAGCGTACCATTAGCGCAGCTTACACCATAATTTGCACCGCAGTAGGCGCTGAATTTCTCTTCAAATTCCTGGATGTATTTTCCGGCAGAAGATATCCATCCGGTCTTAAGCGTATCAGACACATACATTAATTCATTTCCACTTAAAGTTGGCTCGCATACCGGTATGAATGTATTCATCTAACAGCACCTTTAACAAACCTTTTTTCCTCTTCCTTGCCCCTGTAAGGGCCTTGTTTCAATTCTATGAGTTCTGTATTTTCGATAAATGTTATGCCGTGGCCGGTATTTAATAATATGGTATCACCTTCTTCGGCGATTATCTCTGAAATTTTAGCATCATTCTCCTGCTCATCGTACAGATCTATCTTCACTTTTCCTGACTTTAGGTAGAAAAATTCTTGAACCTGAAAATTCCGCAGTTCCGGAAAAGGATTATGGAAATGTGCAGAAACTATTTCACCTTTCGCGCGAGAATGTAATCCGACCTGCAAAGGAAAATGCTCCGGAGTGGCGAAAGAAACTTTTGTTCCTGCCGATTTCATCTCATTTAAAACATTTGCACGGATGATCACTGCCAGCACTTTTCCCTTATTGACCACATTTTCAATAGATTTCATAAGATAAAGTTAACCATAAAAGAAGGTATAAAAACCTTATGGTGCTTAAATTTCAAATAACCCCAATTTCATCAGTTTCATGAGGCCTTGACTTCAATACCAAATAAAAAGTGTAAGGGATCGCCGCCAAAGAAAGCAGAAGGTCCAGATATAAGGCCAAGAAACCTAATAGATTTACCAATACCCCTAAACCTTTAGCATCATAGTCATCTATAAATTCATCGCCCTTCCAGCCGACCGGATAAAACCAAAACACATGGGTGCTGTCTATGGCATCATATATCTCCGGAAAAGCCGAAATTGATCCTTGATATAGCACAAAGTGTGTCCCGGTGTTTATCTCTGCAACTTGTTTCATCTGCGGCAGCAAAAAACCGCTTAATTTTTCTCCGGTACTCTTGATCCTTTCAAAATCTTCTGGCTTCCAGCCGCAGTAACTTCCTTCACCGCATTCTAAATAATATAATGGAACATCCTGCTTAGGGCCGGAATATTTTTGTATGGAATCTAAAAGCTGCGGCATGTAAGTGCCATCTATATAATGCCGGTCATTAAAAGCCCAGGCGTGAAGGCCCCTGTATATCCTAGGATCTATCACCACTATTGAATCCGCTGGAATATTTTCATGGGCCAGATCCCATAAAGGAACGGTGCTTGCAGAAGAATATTTCTGCACCAACCAGCTGAAAAATAAGATATTTAATACCACGGCAATCAGTAAAATTATTTGTAAGCTATATTTAAAAGATAACTTCTTCAAAATCGTCTGGTGGACTGAAAAAATGCCATATCCGGCAAAAATACTTAAAACCAGAGGGATCCATAGATAATGGGTTGAACTACTGGTAGATCCGCCCACATAACCTAGAAGAAACAGCGAAGGAACCCACAGGAGCAACATGCCATTCCGGCATATTGCCCGATTCTTCTTTCGCAGACATAAAGCAGTTCCAATGAATCCTCCAAGAACA
>CAYHKV010000028.1:0-9431 GCA_964357125.1 uncultured Methanosarcinales archaeon
AGTGACGCTTTGTTCTTGAGTTGCAATAAGAGAACGTTTGTACTATATGGTGCAGATGACGGGAGGCTAGAATCCTAAAGTTTTTTCCGTACACCTTGAACAGAAAAAATTATTGCAAGATACCTGCTTGGACCTTGAGCTTGATAGTTCTATAACTCTTCTTAAAAAAGATACGAAAAGGAATGAGATAAATCAGATCCGCGTAGACAGAAGCAGCGAAGAGATTGTCGGGAAGATCATTGAGATATTAAAGGGGTAGATCATCTTTTCTGTGCTAAAAACACTACGCTGTTGCCGAATCTGTGTATGCCGGGAAGTTTCTTATCATCGCTGGCCGATTGCAATGATACATCTATCTTTTTGGCAAGCGAAGGAAACCAGGCTCTTTTCTTAGTAAGATATCCTGCGCCGTCATAACGTACAACATTTAACTGTTCTTGCTCAAATAATTTTTTTAACCTGCCGAATGACAAAGCATTTTTACGGACCAATCCTATCTGCTTGTGTTGCTGCAGGCTTTCCTTGAACTTTTTTGCCTTGGCCGAAACTGGCGATAACACAGCAGAAAATAAATAAGGGATCTGGAACAGCGGAGTGTCCTGCCACCGCAGCTCGTAACGCCTGCCGGTAGTAAGGTAAAATAAAGATCTCATCCATTTCAAAGGGCCGTCGATGCTGCTGATACCATACATATTGCGCTGGGCCAATATGAAATGCCCCCCTGGCTTTAAAACACGTTTTACTTCTCTAAAACAAGCTTCTGGAAACTGCAGGTACTGCAGGAATCCCAACCCAACCACACAATCAAAATGATTGTCCGGAAAATCTAATTTTTCGGCATTGCCGATGATGAATCTGTAACTTCCTTTAGTATTGTCTGCTAATGCCTGCTGGCAGTTCCTAATCGCGATATCCCTTAATTTATTAGAAATGTCGATGCCAACTAAATTATGTCCCCTGGCATAAATTTTGGCGGAAGTCATGCCTGCCCCATATCCTAATTCCAAGACATTTGCCTCTTTGGGCAATTTTAATGAATCAAGGTATTCTAAAACTTTCTCCTCTCTTCTGCGCAACCTATTCCCATTATAATTATCCTCATAATAATGCTTTTCCCAGCGGTCTAGATCCTTCTCTTCATTCCATTTCTTAATCGCCTGTTGATTCTGATCATAAACCATAATGTTCTTCCCTTCACCCATCATTTATAAACATTTCTTAAGTTTAGAAATCAAGTCATAAATCTCATTAATCCTTCCTACATAACATTTAAAAACACTTTTAGCAAGGAACGTACTAATGGAAGTGAAATCATCCTTATACGGCCTGAAAAGATATGGCCTAAAAAGCTTTTTTAAAAACGTTTTTTCCATCACAGCCAGTGATGCTGTAGTGGTATCTTTTCAAAAAAGCGGCAGAACTTGGTTACGCCTGATGTTCGGCAAGATATTAGAAGAGCAGTACAAGATTAAAAAAGTGCGCTTAGACACGGAATATATGACTTTATTCAGCTCTTTGCCAAATGTTTTATTCTCCCATGGCGGGTGCACTAAAAATAACAATACTCTCGATTTCAGAAAAGTGTTCAAAAATAAAAAAGTAGTGGTTTTGGCGAGAGATCCTCGCGCCGTGATGGTATCTTTATTTTACGATCACACCACCCGCAATCTTTTATATGAAGGGGATAATATATCTGAATTCATACGTGATGAAAATTGGGGCCTGCCCAAGGTCATGAAGTTCATGAACTCCTGGGGGGAGGAGTTAAAGCAGAGAGAGAATGTCCTGCTGATACGCTATGAAGATCTCTATACTGATACCAAAAAAGAATTAAAACGATTCCTTGAATTTCTTGGCCTTACTGCAACAGAAGAAGTATTGGATCATGCTGTAGAATATGGTTCTGTAAGGAACATGCGTAAGATGGAGCTTAAAAATGAATTTAAGGACAAACGCATGCTGCCAGGAGATGTAAAAAATCAGAACTCCTACCGCACCAGAAACTGCAAATTAGGCAGTTTTAAAGAAGAATTAAAAAAGGAAGATTTGGAATACATCACTAAAGTGATAAAAGAACAGCTGCATCCGATCTTCAACTATACTTGACTCTCATGTTTTCTATCTTACCTATAAAAATAAGGGCTAATCTCGCGCTTCCAGTCCTTGAAGCAGTAATGGCTGCCGGGAAAGAGATTTTACGGATATACGATCAAGATTTTAAGGCCACCTTTAAGCAGCAGCAAGAACCATTGACCGAAGCTGATCTTGCCAGCAATAAAATAATTCTCAAAGCGCTTAAGAAAACTGGCATCGCCATCCTGTCGGAAGAGACTAAGGATAATGTTGAAAGAGTCAATCACGATCTTCTATGGATAGTCGATCCTTTGGATGGAACAAGGGAGTTTATCAATAAAAATGGAGAATTCTCTATCTTGGTCGGGCTGGCAGAGAAAGGAGTTCCAGTTCTGGGGATCATCTATCAGCCGACAACAAAAACTCTTTTTCTTTCATCTAAGAGTGAAGGCGCGTATGAAAAAACTTCAGACGGCTGGAAAAGGCTTAAAACAAATTCTATTACGGCGTTATCTGAAGCACGCGGTATTTTAAGCAGAAATAATCTTTCAGAAAAAGAGATCAAATTCTTGGAAAGAAACAACATGGATAAGTTTACGCAAAAAGGCAGCGCTGGACTAAAAGCAGGAGAGATCTGCCGCGGCAATGCTGAATTTTATTTCAATGGCACTAACCATCTGAAAGAATGGGATACCTGCGCAGCCCACTGCCTGATCACAGAAGCAGGAGGCAACTTAACTTCTTTTAACGGGGAGGAAATTATTTATAATAAAAAAGATCCGATACATCATAAAGGAGTGCTATTTACTAACAATCTCTCGTTACATAAGAAAATTATCGAGCAATATAAAATTTTTTAATCTATTTTTAATCTTTTTTCCAGAAACAGAATAATCTCCTGTCATCAGCATCAAATTCTCCCATAAAAAACAATGACAGGATATACAAGGCCAATAATAAGGCTGAATAAAGCAGGAATTCCATCCCGTCGGCTGCAAGTATGCGTATCAAAAAAAACAAGGGAACGGCCGCTAAGAGAATACGGAGAAATGACTGCCAAGGTATTGTTTTTTCGAAGTTCTTAAACAGATAAAAAGTACCAATTATACTTGCCAGGAATCCAGCCAGACCTGCAAACAAAGTAGATAACGCAGCCCCCTCCAGGCCATAAATCGGGATGAGGATCAAACCAGAGACAAATGAGACCAATAATGAGGCCAAAGCAATAATCATGGCAAAAACATGATGTCCAGCTCCGGATAATACTGAAGAGAGAAGGAAGAATAAAGCAAAAAATCCATACCCTATTATCAGAAGACGTAATGCGTTACCGGCAACTATAAATTCATGTGGATAAAATAATGAAAGCACTCGCTCTGCATAACCATAGACCAATATGGTTAAAGGTATCAACAACATCAAAGAATAACGCAATGAAGCGATAACATATTTTTTAACCAATAACAGATCATCATCTGCTACCGCTTTTGAAACAGAAGGGAGCAATGTCAAAGGCAATGCTGAAAGTAAAGAGAAAGCGATCTTAGCAAGAGTTCCTGCAGCGGTATAATATCCTGGCAGGGCAATATTATCCAATTGATTCTTAATCAAAAACAGTCCGGCATCCATGGCCAGCAGCAATGCCCCATAATAAACAGTTATTGGCAATGAAAATTTTAACAGCTTCATCATGGAGAATGAGGCGCTAGATTTTTCTAAAAAGATCGCTTTTCTGACAAAAAGAAGCGCTAAGAATGGTGCTATAAAATATGCAAACACAACACCATAAAGATTAAATCCAAAATAAACCAATGCGACTGCCAATAAAAATCTGACAACCGAGTGGATCATTTCTGCCAGGGCTTGCAGTTTAAAATTTCTGATTCCATTAAGGTAACCATCACCATATACAACATAAATCCCCACGGATAGAATTACCAGAGAAGATAAGCGAATAGGCCAAGTCAATGATGGATCATGAAGTTTTTCAGCCAAAAATCCAGCGAAGATAAAATATAATGTCACACAGAGAAAAATAGAGAGTAATTGCAGACGAAAACCGCTTCTTAATACGGCATGGAAAGATTCTTTCTGCTCAGAAACATATTTTGAGATCGCCTTTGTCGTTCCGGTCAAAAATAAAGTTTTGGTGATCATTATAATAGAAAGAATGATTCCTATATTTCCATAAACCACTGCGCTTACCATATGCGCCAAGAAAATATGAAGCAAATAACCGGAAAGTAGAATTACCAACTGCGTTGCCATCAGATAGATAGTTCCTTTAGCGACAACGTGCTTATCCATCAAATTCCTCTATTTTTATCAAGAAGGTAATTATTTCTTATCTGCATCACTATTTTCCGCATAAGTTCTAAAAGAAAGAATAAAGTGTAAATCACTAGAACCTGATAATGCAGCCCTAACAGCGCTCCAAAGAACATCAGATTGAAGATATACTCCAGCCTGAACAGGGCGAATACAGAATATATCAGGGTATTCTGGTTTTTAAGCAGGGAATTTCCAAAAGATGTTCCTATAAGATGCCGGTGCTTTTTATCTGAATACCATAAAGGATTAAGCGTGGTCGCTTTATTCCATAAAAACAGAAGTGCGGCGAAAATTCCCAGCAATATCGGCAAGATCTTTCCGGTGATCTTGAATGTCCCTATGCCAAAACATATCATCAACAAAGGATTGGCGATGTAATGCCCTAAATAATCAAAATAAACTCCATTGAGGGAGAACTGTTTCTTATAGCGCGCAACAATCCCATCGGAACAATCTAAAATAAAAAAAAGCTGGAACATAGTCACTCCGATGAGCATAGAAAGCCAGGTGCCTTTTGCTACAAGAAGAGCAGATATTATCTGGCCGATTATCCAGATGATGGTCACTTGATTAGCGGTCAGCGGCGTGTGTAAAAATAGCCAAGCAGGGAAATAAGCCAGATAATCCATAAAAGAATATATAAAATCCCTTCTTTTAGTTTTTGATATCTTACGTAATTCTTGAAAGTTTACCATTATTTTACACTATATTTTACAATAGACCATTGCCTTTTTAAAATTAAATCTTTCTGAGCCTTCCTTCTACTCCAGTAAATATATTATTTATCAATGAATTAAGATAATAAAAGCTCCGATGGAATTTTAACCCGTGGAATAAGATCGGAGTAATCCAAATCTTGCCTTTAAATCTAGCTTTAGTGATGACGCTCCTTTTGCCCCCTTTTGTGAAATGATTGAAAGAGTCTGGAGTAAGGTGCTGTTTATGGGTGGTATCCTTGCTGTCAACGTGAGTAAATGCCAACGGAACCCGAAAATACAGTTCACCGCCTGTTTTCAGTATCCGGTGCGCTTCTTCCATGAACATCTTAAAGTCCGAAAGATGCTCTATCACGGCATTTGCAAGGATATAATCAATAGAATTATCTTTGAAAGGCCAGGGAGATTTATCTAAGTCCCATTCTATATCTTTACGGACAAATGGGCTGGAGTCTACATTGATGTATCCTTCTTTGTAGCTGGTTCCGCATCCGAGGTGTAATTTAATTTTTTTTAGTGAATGCATCTTCTTCCATACTCCTGGAAATTTTTATATCCAAAAAGCATATTATTTCATTCCGCCGTATTATAAGGTAGCAAAAGAGAATAACCTGATGCTGAACGGTTAATAAATCTTGCTAAATTATGTTCTTTATGCCCTGTATAAGAAATTTTTTATTTTTTAATACCATTAAAGCAGCTCATATTGTTCTACGCCTGTTTTTAAGTCTACTTTAGGATTCCATCTTAGTATTTTCTGCGCTTTTTCGTTGCATAAGCTGCTGAATTCGATCTCTTTTTTATTGGGCTTAAGCTCATTAAGGGTGTCAATATTCATGATTGAACTCAATTGGGCTAAATCAGTCTCAATACCGGTGCTGATGTTAAAAGTCTCATTACATACCTCACTTTTGATGCCCTTTTCAATAGCTCTGCACACGTCAGTGACATGGACAAAATCCCTGGTGTAATTTGGTTTGCCTGCGAGATTATATTCTGCGCTTTCCTTCCACTTGGAAATCACCCCTTTCCCGCCTTTTCCATAAACATTAGCAAAACGTAAAATGATATAAGGTATATTTTTATTTTTTATTACTCTTTCACAATACTTTTTGGCTAAACCATAATTGTTGATCGGGTGCAAAACACCATTTTCATCAGCTTGGTGCGCGTTGCCGTATACTGCAGCAGAACTAGTGAAAACTAATTTATTTACTTTATACTTTTTACATAAACTTGCCATAACTTTAGTGCCATAAATGTTATTTTTGAGATTATTAAATATCTTATTGTCAAGGCCGGCTGCGAGATGTACAACGTAATCCGGTCTGGTTGTTTTGAATAAATCATTCATCCGCCAATAATTGGTTACGTCATTATTAGATTTTATATCAACGCCTATCACTTCGTATTCATTTTCCAATAGTTTGGTCAATCTTTTTCCTATAAACCCTTCTGCTCCGGTAATCAATAGTGTATGTTTCATTTTTACTTGTTTGATAGATTTTGCAACATCTATATTAAATTTGCCCGTTTTATCAAAAGCCACTTTTTCCCCATATAAATCTTTTGTTATCTCCCTGCGATGAGGAAAAATAATCCTAACTAAAGAAAAGATTCTGATAAGGAAATATCTTGCGACATATCTCTAGTAGGTAGCTGCAAAAAGCATTTTTTTTAGTAATCTATTCATTTTGTGGTCTTATTGCCACCTATTTCTTTCTTGAATTGTTCGATCCAATATTTGATCCTGTCTTCTGTAAGATTTGGATGTTTGAATAAGGGCTGTTCGCTTTCCAGTATCTGGTTGTAAGCTTCCCAGTGGTCTGACTTGAATACTTCCATACCAAACTTTTCTGGATTTTCCCAGATGGGGGTAGAAGGGCTCGGAACTAACTTGTAGATGTCAGTTATGAACTTACTGCCCCATTTTTGTTTCAGGCCTTTAGCCCAATCAATCGTCTCTCTCATCGTCAAATCTGTTTCACCCGGCAGACCGCATATGAAAAATCCCTTTATGCCAATACCATATTTAAGGCACAAATTAATCCCATTTTCTTGCTTTGCAACAGACATATATTTATTCATGGCCTTCAATACGGTATCTGAACCTGATTCTATGCCCAATGATATCCATTTGCAGCCAGCTTCAGCCATCGCTTTGCAAAGCTCTTCTGATAACGTATCTGCCCTGGTAGTTGCCCTGAATACGACATCTGGAAATTCAGCTTTAATCAATCCGCATAATCTGATAAATCTTTCCTGGTCTGATTTTCTAGGAGAGGTTATAACATCATCAGCGAAATAAAATCCCCTTACCCCATACTTGTTATAAAGCAGCCTTAATTCTCCCATAACATGTTCGGGGCTTCTTGGCCGCCATTTTTTAATTTTAGCTGAACCGCAATAGCAGCAATTAGCGTAGCATCCGCGGCTGGTTATTACAACCGCCCCTTTTTTACCTTCGACGGTCATAAAATATCTTTCAAACTTTATCCCTTCGTAATCCGGAATCGGCAGGGAACTTGGATCTAGATTTTTACCCCCATATATCAGCTGCTGCTGCGGCCGTTCTTTGATAACCTTCGATAAAGCTTCTTCTCCATCTCCGGTAATCAGGTAATCAAAAACTTTCAAGGTTCTTTCTTCATTGGGGTTATCTGTAATGTGGTTGCCGCCGGCTATCAGAACATTTTTTCCATGTTTTAATTTTTTGGCTAGTTCTAAAACCTGAAAGTAATTTGGAGTAGAAACTGAAAAACAGATGAATTCAGGATCGTAACTGGAAATAAACTCGTTCAGGCTGTCTTTAGTATCATGATTTAAATCGAATATTTTAGTCTCATATCCCTGCAGTTTAAGATAAGCTGAAAGCTGCGCTAATGCTAACGGGCATCTATCTCCTAGATTTCCTCCTGTTTTTTCTAAATATTCATCTCTTGGGTTTATCAAGCAAATCATGATCTTTCAACTCTTTCTGTATTATTTTTGTTCTTCCCGCAGTAAGACTGCCTGATTGATAAAACTAACCGTCCATCCAGTAACATCAATCTTATCTTTTAATAATTCTTTTCTTCTGCTTTTCCATTCTTCTTTCAGACCACTATAATTTAACATCTCTTCCACGCGGAGAAGAAGCTTTTCACCATCGACAATCTTCTCAACCAGGTGATATCTGTCTGATTCCTCATCAAGATAGCTTGTATTTAGATGGTTGATATAAATTGTCGGAATCCCTAATACTGCCGCTTCTGAAGCCACGCTTGCGCCTTCGCTTACGACTAAAGAAGAAAACGCAATGATGTCCATAAAATCTTTCGGGTCAATTTTTAATAAATACTTCTGCAGATCTGCAGGAACAAGGTCATCTTCAGCTGAGATAAAGACTTTTCCGAATCTTTCTAGTAATAGGATAAGTTTCCTTTTATCTTCAATCCCTAACCGTTTCACATTAATATCGTGGCTGGCATCCCAAGATACAAATCTGACTATAAAATATTTCTCGTCCACGGCTACCCCTATTTTTCTCAATGTTTTTTCTGAAGGGGTATAATAATCCGGGTGTAAGTAAGCTAATTCTTTATATCCGTTAAAACGTATATGTTTTTTACCGTAATCCTTTGTATAACAACTAGGTGTACACATTTTTGTGATTAATGGAAGAGTCAGAACTTTAAGAATTATGGTTGCATGTTCAGCGTCATAAAAACTTATTGACGGCTTTCTTAGAAGCTTTCCTATAGGGGCTATGCTCATCCCTCCATACCCCATCAATACGTCCGGCTTAAATTTTTTTGCTAGTTTAAGCAATCCATAACTATGTTTACATAATTCCAAAACTAGTCCTATGGGCCCTTTTCCTTTGGTGCTAAGGGTAGTGTGTTCAATTCCGTAATCATTCAATAATCCCACTATTACATCTTTGTTGCGGGAAGTCACTAATACTTGGTTGCCAGATTCTTTCATGCGCCAAATAAAATTTTTAAAAAAATGGACTTCTGCAGGATGCCAAAGGTCTACAATAATATTCATTCTCTGCCTACCCCATAATATCTAAATCCTTCTTCTTTTACTAGCTCAGGCTCATAGATATTCCGCCCATCAAAAAGTACTTTATCTTTCATATTTTTTCCTAATTCTGTGAAATTGATGCTCCTGAATTCGTCCCATTCGGTCACCAGTATTATTCCGTGGCTATCTTTAGCCGCTTCTTCTATGCTTTCGCTGTATGAGATTCCTGTGGTCCCATTCCCAAGTATCTTTTTTGCTTCTTCCATAGCTATGGGATCATAGGCTTTAATGGCCGCTCCG
>CAYHKV010000029.1:0-9142 GCA_964357125.1 uncultured Methanosarcinales archaeon
TTTTTTTAAGATATCCTACCCCAGATCCAGGGTTCATGCTAGGAGAATTATCCAACAATCCAAAAATTACCCTTCTGATACCTCTTTCAACTATTAGTTCCGAGCAGGATTTAAATACCATTTTCTTACTTGTATAACAAGGTTCGAGAGTAGTAAATAAAGTAGCCCCTCTTGCCAAATATCCCGCGTCGTCTAAGGCTACACGTTCGCCATGTTCAACAAAACCAGATTTATCCCTAGACTTATAGCCGCGTCCAACTATAGAATAATTATCAGAAACAACTAACGCCCCCACGTGAGGCAGTTTAGTGTTATGAGAAGAAGATCTAAGAGCAAGTTCTATACAATGCCCCATTATTTCTTCCAATTGTAAAGCGGTAAATCCCATAATAGCTCAAATTTACACCTACTTTTTAAAATTTTCCTTTAAAAATGAAAAAATATTCGCTCCAGCGAAGAGGTATGTTTCCCGATATCCTTATTCCATCAGGATTTTTATATATTCTATCGCGCTTTCTTCATTTCCCGGACAGTTTTTCATGCCCTCTAACATAAGCAAAAGTTCTTTATCCTTGCTTTCATACAGCTGGCTGAACAGAGGAAGATATTTTACATAGGGGTAAGCGTCCAATAGCGCTGCGTTATTCACCTGCCCGATCATGAATCGCCCAGCTTCAGCGAAAATCCTATCCCTCTGCTCCATCTTATCAGCAGAAGGCTTATCGCTTTTATACAGCTCTTGCAGCGTAAAATAATAACTATTGATATGTTCAGATCGATCTACAGTTTTATCTAATGCTTTGATCGCTTTTTGGTATTCTGATGAATTTTCGCCGTTTCTTGATCTATAATAATCCGCTGCTCCAGCTCTTCCCACTAAGACGCAGTAAGACTCATTCAGCTCGGAAGGAAAATCGCCTATGGTATGAGCTACATTATCATGGCAGATCTCATGGATGACTGTAAATGCCTGTTCTAACTGTGGCTGTTTTAGGAAAGAAGGAGTTATCAAGCTTCCATTCTCTAAAGTAGGATCATTAAAATTAGTGGTGCTTCTGGAAAAGACATCATACCCTTCCTGAAGATAAAAATCTTTTTCATCGATCAAAGAATCCGCTGTCGATGAGAAATACATAGCCTGCACAGGTTCGCGATATTCTTTTTCAGAATCAAAATTTAAGTGGAAATTTTCTAAAGAATCAGGAAGAAAAAATGGTTGAGTCACTAAAAGAAGATTTAAAGTCCTCCCTTTGCCGTTGTCAGCGCTGAATTGGGTGTAATGCTGAGTGCAGGGATATAGGCCTAGTTGTTCTGTGCTGAATAAACGCACATCCTTGACAAAAGAAACTCCCTCATGGTATTCTACCGGAACATCATTTAGATCAGGATACTGCGATAGCTTAGAAGGATCACAGGGAGGCTGACATCCTGCGATGATAGCTGCCAGGCCAGTAAGAAATACCCCTTTCTTCAGATTAGCCATCACAAAATATAGTTTAAAAATAGATTATAATACTTTGGCATATAGTGTTTATGGGGAACCGAAAACCGTATCCAGCATCGCTTTGACTACCGCTCTCTGCCCTAAAGTGTTGAAATGTATCTTATCATGATACAAAGTGCAATATTTCCCGCAGGCGTCACTGCCTAAAGGGTCTTCAGTCGCAGAATAAGTATCAACTGCATAATCTATCAGATCAGGCCTTCCTAATCTATTTTCCATAAGGTCTTTATTGTACGCTTTGATATTACGCACTGCCTTATCGTCTCCAGTCACAATTATCTTTTTTGTTTCAGGATCTTTATAGAACGCTCCTTTTGCCGGAGTGTTAGTCAACATAATAACTTTTATATCTTTATTTTTGTCTTTCACCATCTGAGCCAGCTTTGTAGCAGCAGCTTTGTATGAACCGCTATCGCTAGAATTCTGGCCGTTGGCAGAAGTATCTAACACTACATAATCCAGATTTTCATGCTCCAATAATTTCTGGAGTAATGGAACCTGCTGTTCTGGACCTGTACCGCCTCTGGCGGAGATGTACACTTCTGCTCCTTGACAATGCTCTTTGATGATCTTGTCTAAGCTTTCTCTGCCAAAACCGGAAACGGTGTTGGAAGCGCCCACTAATCCGAACACTTTATTTGCGCAGGTCTGCTTAGGTTCTGCCGTAGGGAGAGAAGAAGCGGTGGGAGCAGGAGCAGCAGTAGTTGTAGCAGCCGGCTTAGTTTCCGAATATGGAGCCTGCTCCGTCTTGGGAGCAACATATGCTGCCTGGCATCCCATTACAGCTAAGAACAGGCTAGTTTTAATTAGGTTATTCATAAAAAATAAAGTAAAGAAACGATATATATTCCTTTGGCATATAGTGTTTAATGCACATATTGAAGAAGAATAACGATAATTATATTCTCTAAAAATTTGAAACATTTGCTTTAAACTTCATAGTTCAGTCCCATGAATAATAGCATTTCTTAATTTTGGACTGTCATTATGCGTCCAGATAATTCCCTTATGTCCATCAATGATTAAACCTCGTTCTTCCAGATATTCTAAAACAACATTAAGCGTTTGGTGCATGACTTGAGTAGGAAGCCTTTTCTTCAGTTCTTCTCTGGTTATGGCCAGTTCAGCTTCTTTGAGGACTTCTTCCACCATCAGTACAGTTTTCAAGTTTGGGTAATGTAGTATTTGTTCCATTTTATATAAATATATATCTAAGATTATATACATATATATAAAGGTGTTGGTTAAAAGAAGCTTTGATAAACTGGGCTAAATTTAGAGAGGAATAAAACAATCACTAAAAAACAATAATCATTATAAACCTCTTACTTTTCAACTTATTCAAAATGAGTGGCACTTTATCAAAAAGATTGATCGAAAATCTAGCCAAAGCAGGTATATCTGAAAGAGTTGATAAAGAAAAACTGGCTATAAGCGCAGCAGATCATCTTATCGATCTTCTTGCAAATCAGAGATACCAACGAGTGCAGGGATTAGGAGATGATTTCATTCCCAATACCGAGTTATATAATGCTTTGGGAGCAGTTTATCCTTCATTGCCTCGAGATATTAAAGATAAAGCATTGTCAGCTTACTTGAACCAGTTTGACGACGTAAATTGTTTATATGTTCAAAACAATCACACGTCTTATATACGTGAACCATCAGTATTGGCAGACATAGGGATCGTAAGACCTATTTATTGGCCTGGCTTAGATGAAGGGAAAGCACTCACCAGAAAACATCCCAAATTTGATGATTTCAAAAAAGAACTTTTAACTTCAGATGGTTTGTTTGATCCAACTAAAGTAAGAAGCGATTTCTGCGTTGCCTATGCCGCTTTGCGTTCTAACACTTCTCCATTTGGAGCAGAATACGTAAGAACATGTAATCCAGAATTTTTAGACCGAGTTGTAGGAGGAATTGTCGCGCTTCGCTTCGGCAGAGCAAAAGATGATTCAGATGTTAAAGAAGGCAATTCAAGGTTGAAAGAATTATTGCCAAATAGCCTTCATGATTTAGTCAAACAAAAATATGAACAAAAAGGATGGGCAGACCCAGCTAAGTTTAGATAAAATCTCAATCTCTTCTTTTCAGCACCATAATTCTTAAAAAACAGCTTTCCACAACCTTTCAGATGAGCAAAAGCATCCTCAATATCCCCGAAGAGCATCTCACTCCCGGCATGAAACAGTATCTGGAAGCTAAAAGAGCTCATCCTGACTGCTTGATCATGCTGCGCATGGGTGACTTTTATGAGATGTTCTATGAAGATGCAGTTAGCGCTTCTAAAGAATTGGAGATAACTCTCACTTCCAGAGGCAAGGATGAGAAGAAAGCGCCATTAGCCGGGATACCATTCCATGCTTTAGACACGTATCTAGGTCGTTTAATAAAAAAAGGATACAAGGTAGCTATCATAGAACAGCTGGAAGATCCAAAGTTAGCCAAAGGACTGGTCAAACGCGGATTAGTAAGGATCATAACTCCCGGAACAGTTATCGAATCTACCATGCTGAATGAGAAAGAGAATAATTACCTTATGTCCTTAACCTGTCATGACGAACAATATTCAACTGCTTTCTGCGACTTATCGACCGGAGAATTTTTTACCATGCGCCTGTATTCGTTAGCTCAAGTCCTCAGCATCATGCTGCGCTTCTCTCCCACAGAATGCATCATTCCAGAAAGTCTCAAAGTAAACGAAGAAATTATCAGCAGAATAAAAGCGCAGGGAGTTTTCCTGAACTACCTTGATGATCATCTTTTCAATACTGAAAAAGCAGCTGAAACCATCTTATCTCATTATAATCTTCAATCATTACATCCATTAGGATTAGAACACCAGCCTGAACTTACAAAGACAGCAGGAGCATTATTGCAATACTTACACTACACCCAGAAGAATTCCTTAAAGCATCTGCAGAAGATAAGCATCCGCAGCAACCAGACAACTATGTTGTTAGATTCAAATACTGTCCGTAATCTTGAACTGGTCAAGAATATCTATGACGGGACTTCCAGAGGAAGCTTATTATCAGTATTAGATAAAACAGTTACTGCGTCCGGCGCAAGATTGCTACGAAAATGGATCAAAGAACCACTATTAGTCAAGGAAGCGATAATCAAACGTCATGAAGCGGTTGAGGATCTCTATAAAAACGTCATCGCCAGGGAAGAGGCTATCGAACTGCTCAATTCAACCTATGATCTAGAACGTCTCATCAGCAGGGTAAATTATGGCAACGCCAATCCAAGAGATCTGATAGCTTTGCAAAAATCATTACAGCAGATTCCCTTCCTGAAACAAAAATTAGCGCTTCTATCTTCAGAACTGCTGCAGCAGATAGCAGCCATGCCGGAATTGGACCTAACTGCTGGACTGATAAAAAATTCAATAACTGAAGAACCGCCCATAACCGTAAGGGAAGGGGGCATCATCAAATCCGGATATAATGCAGAGCTTGACCAGCTGAGAGATATCAAGCTGAATGCCAAGAAATATCTTCAGCAGCTGGAAGACCAAGAAAAAAACAGGACCGGAATATCAACTTTAAAGATAGCTTACACTAATGTATTCGGCTATTTCATCGAAGTCACCAAAAAAAATATCCATTTGGTGCCTGATAATTACATCAGAAAACAGACTACTGCTAATTCTGAACGTTACATAACCGAGGAACTGAAGAAAGAAGAAGAAAAAATTTTAGGAGCAGAAGAGAAGATCAATCAGTTAGAATACCAATTATTTCAGGATATCTGCCTGAAAGTATCACAAGATACTTTACAGATACAGGAAACTGCACAGAAGATAGCCGTTCTTGATGTTCTCTGCTCTTTAGCTAAGAGCGCTTCTGAGAACAGATACTGCCGGCCGAACATAGTCGATCAGAAAGTGATCCATATCAAAAACGGCCGCCATCCGGTGGTTGAATTATTATCTCGATCATTTATAGGAAATGATATCCTGCTAAATGAAGGGGAGATGATAATAATCACCGGGCCGAACATGGCCGGTAAATCTACTATAATGAGACAGACTGCCTTGATCGTTCTTTTGGCCCAGATAGGAAGCTTTGTCCCTGCTGATGAGGCATCTCTGAGCATTGTTGATCGGATATTCACCAGGGTCGGCGCATATGATGACCTAAGTTCGGGACAGTCAACTTTTATGGTAGAGATGAACGAGACTGCTTCTATTTTACACAATGCAACTTCAGACAGCCTGATAATCCTAGATGAGATCGGCAGAGGCACCAGCACTTTTGATGGTGTTTCCATCGCCTGGAGCGTAGCAGAATATATCTATAATAAGACCAAAGCCAAGACTTTATTCGCTACCCATTATCATGTCCTGAACAAGCTGGCAGAAAATTTTTCCAAGATACGGAACTATAATATCGCAGTCAAGGAAGTTGATGGAGAAGTTATTTTCTTACATAAGCTTATCCAAGGCAGTACTGACCAGAGTTATGGTATTCATGTCGCAAAATTAGCTGGATTACCGATGCAGGTAGTTGAACGCGCCAAAGAGATCCAATCGGTGTTAGAGAAAGATGATGACATGATGCGCAGGATCAAGGCTAAGAAACTGAAAGAGCAGAAAAGCTTGGATGTTTTTAGTTAAATCAATTAAAGACCGTTTTCTTATCCAAAACAGAGAGATACCGCTTGATGTCTTCAATGGTAGTTATAGCAAAATGATCCTCAAAGATCGGGATAACCCTGCTGTAAGGCATGGATATTATCGGAGACCTCATAGAAGCATCGCCAAATAATTCACTTGGCGAAGTAGCAGTAAGATTATTTTCCTTAAAATATAACCTTGAAAACAGGAACAATTTAGTATTATCAGATGATCTTATCCCTCTTTCACAGATCATGCCCGGCCTTTCTATTTCTTCATCAGGCAGCTGTAAAGAAGGTAATCTTCCCATCCTTTGATACGCCGCAAGACAGGTTTCATCTTCCTGCAGCGAAGGGATTAATAGATAATGATGCCCTATCTGAAAATATTCTGCTGGACCTTTTTTGTGTAAAGCATCCCATCTCTGATATGCAGATTTACCTTCCAAAGAAGTAGTATCGTACAGATGCCATCGATGCCTGCCGATGATCTCTTTTAATTTCGCGCTTCTTTCATATACGATCGGCATAGAGTACCAAGAACAACCCATTTTATAAATATTCTTAGTAAAAAATCAATTAAAGATAATCTTTTGCTGCGGTTTAAGCCATATACCAGTCTTGGCAAACTGGATTACCGCAAAATGCTTAGCAAATGTCTCCACAGCTATTTCATTAGGGATCCTGACCACTGAAGAATACGGCGCAGTTATGTTTGGCTGTGAATACGCAATCACTTTATCTTCCGTGAAATAGATCTCATTGATCAGGTAATAAGAGATATTACCGCTGGTGTAGGCATCTGAAGCGATTATGCTTCTGTCACGTATCTGTTCAGGTATCCATAACGCAGAGAAATTGCCCTGCTTTATCCAATTCATCTGCGCATCACGAAGCCTTGTTTCATCTTCAGTCACCGGCAAAATAAGGTATTTATGCGAAACCCCATATATCCTAGCCGGATCCCTCATCTCCAGTTCATCCCAGCTTAAAGGCTCTATCCTGGCGGGAGAAGCAGTGATATCATATAATGTAACTCCACTGGCTTCTATTACGCTTCTTAATGCTTCAGAATTACGGAATATATGGTCCATGACTAAAGATATCATGGCTTATTTTAAAAATATTACGGATGAGGAATTACAGACCATAACCTTTTTAACTGCGCTGGGAAGCCATTTATAAATGCAGGTTCCCAAGCACATAGGCATCATCATAGATGGAAACAGAAGGTACGCCAAACAGCTTCTCAAAGAGCCTTGGAATGGGCATGAAATCGGCGCAGAAAACGTTGAAAATTTATTCAGCTGGTGCAGTGAACTGGGCATCTCTGAACTGACCTTATACACCTTTTCCATGCAGAACTTCAAACGGCCGGAGAAAGAAGTCAGTTACCTGATGGACCTTTTCTGCCATTTCTTTGAACGTGAAAAAACAAAAAATACCATCAAAGATAATGATATCAAAGTAAATTTCATAGGCAGGATACACCTGCTTCCCGATAAAGTCCAGAAAATAATCCATCAAGTAGCGGAAGAGACCAAAAACAACCAGAAGTTCATAGTCAACTTCGCCATGGCTTACGGCGGAAGAGAAGAAGTTATCGACGGAGTTAATAAGATCATCTCTGAAGCTAAGCAAGACAAAATCAATGAAGTTACTGAAGAGACTTTCTCCAAATATCTTTATATGCAGCATGAGCCAGATCTGATCATAAGAACCGGAGGAGAAAAAAGAACTTCTAATTTCCTGATCTGGCAGTCTTGGTACAGCGAATGGTTCTTCCTGGACAAATTATGGCCGGAATTCGGAAAAGAAGATTTAGTCAAAGTATTGGAACAGTTCTCGCAGAGAGAAAGACGGTTTGGAAAATAGTCATTCCTAGAACTCCTTTTTAATGGACAAAATATCCAGTTTCTTTGTCGTTTGTCTCCTTTTAAGATAATCTTCTAAAGCCAACAACCCTGAACTGATAACTACTGTTTTTTTATCCACCAATTTCACAACAGTAATCCTCCCTTCTACATAACGAAGCCAGGCAGTAAAATCTTTCCGGCTAGCAAATGCCTGATAACTTCCTTCCACGGAAAGGAAAAGGGGCTGGAATAACTTTCCGGCAACATAACTAAAATGATCATCCATCCTTTCAATCTTGCTGTAAGTAGTAGAAGGTTCAAGAAGCTGGTTAAGAGTAACATCTCCGCTGATTTTCAATTTATCTTTGTCTAATCCAAGATTACGAAGGTCCATTTCCAAGTCTAATGATGTGTACGGCATTATGTTTCTTGATATTTATACAGAACTTTATTTTTAAATCTTCTTAAGAATCAGGTATATAAAGGAGAATCATCCCTTTTTATATTTTACCGTAATCTCATATAAAATCCATAAGGTTGGTCCGCTCTCCTGCTGGCAGCATCAAAAAGAACATCCCCTTCTTCCTCATACCCATTCTTATAAAGAAAATCTACCGCCGCTTTGAGGTCAGTGACTTTCTCATCCGCAGCATAAGAATGTTCTAACGCGAATGCGATATTCTCTAAAGATTGTTTTGTCTTTTCGTTTTCAGGAAAAGCGCGCAAAAGGGTGACTAATTTATCCCGGCTATAGCCCAGCAGGCTGACCAATGCAGTAGTGCAGAAAGTAAACCCTTCATCAGCCATATAAAAAATAAATGATCCAACTATTAAAACATTTATCCACTGCAGTATATAAATGATTAAATAAACACAATCTAGGTAAAAATCATGTCAAAGATCATCCTTCTTGATGACGAACTTATAAACAAGATAGCAGCAGGAGAAGTATTAGAAAGGCCTGCTTCCGCAGTAAAAGAATTGATAGAAAACTCCTTAGATGCAGGAGCTACTAGGATTTCTGTAGAACTAGAAGAATCCGGCAAGAAACGTATAACTATAATTGATAACGGAGAAGGGATGACACCCCAGGATGCTAAAAATTCCATCTTACGCCATGCAACCAGTAAAATAAAAACAGTAGAAGACTTGTTTT
>CAYHKV010000030.1:0-9078 GCA_964357125.1 uncultured Methanosarcinales archaeon
AGCCGGATTTGTTACTAAAGATCACGTCAAGAGAGCCAAAATTCTTGCCAGGCCTTTAGAACAGCAGATCGCTGATAAATACATAGAAAGGAAAAAAGAATACGAAGTCATAATGACTTCCGGTTCAAGGATTGGAAGAGTAAATGGTCTTGCGGTCATCGGCGACAGTTCTGCCCAGTCAGGAATATTATTGCCTATTGAAGCGGAAGTCACTCCCGGAGGAAAGAAATCCGAGATCGTGGCTACCGGTAAATTAGGAGAGATAGCAAAAGAAGCGGTAAAGAACGTATCTGCTATCATCCAGCGTAAATTCGGCGAAGATATAAAAGAGACCAAAGACATTTTCGTGCAGTTCCTGCAGACCCATGAAGGTGTTGAAGGAGACTCTGCATCCATCGCTGTAGCTACTGCCATCATCTCTGCCCTTAAAGAGATCCCCATAAGGCAAGACACAGCCATGACCGGTTCATTGTCTGTAAGAGGGGAAGTTCTTCCTGTAGGCGGCGTCTCTTCAAAAGTAGAAGCGGCCATCGATACCGGCATCAAGAGAATAATCGTACCTAAATCGAATTTACAGGATATCGTTATAGACAAAGATAAGCTGGGAAAAGCGGTTATAATACCTGTAGAGACTATTGAAGAAGTTATGGAATTGGCTCTTGATTGGAAAGATCATCAGAAAGTCAGAGATAAAATATTCACCATCAGCAGCCTAAAGAACAATAAAAAATAGAAATCTTTAAAAACCAAACCCTAATTAAAGCATAAATATGGCAAGATCACAACGAAGATCCAACCGGAAACCATCCGGCGGAAGGTATCATTTCAACAGGACTAAAAGACTGCGCGAACTGGCAGGATTCCAATCTAACACTAAATTAGAGAAAGAAAAGAAAGTAAAGACCGCCAGAGTCACAGGCGGCAACGTCAAATCAGCCCTATTAGCTGTGAGCCAGGTCAACGTTACCGATAAGAAAGGAAAAGCCACAAAAGTTGATATTCTAAACGTAGTAGGAAACCCTGCTAACCCTCACTTAGTAAGACGAAACATTATAACTAAAGGAGCTATCGTAGAGACTAAGTTAGGAAAAGTAAGGATCACTTCCCGCCCTGGGCAGGAAGCTGCTTTGAACGGAAGATTGGTAGAATAAAAATGGCTGGTTGGGACGCAAAATTTCATCATGCCTTTTTTGGAGAAAGGGGACACCCTATAAGTCCTATTCCGCCTGAGCCTGCATCTTCAACTCCATCTGAATTAGAAAATTTATTAGAAGCTTATAAATTACCAATAGTAGCCCCAAGAATAGATTCTGAGAAAACGTATCTGCCAGCAAGAGAAGAAGAATCTAAAGATCAACCAGTTTACTTTAGAAATATATGTGAATGATATCTCTCTTTCAGAGATAAATCCTTTTGTACGCCTTTCAACTTTAATTACAAAAAACATAGCCTACTAAGTTTTACAATGATCTCCTACCCTATCGGATTATTTGAAAGGATTTTTGGCGCAAAAAAAGAAATGAAAATATCACCAGATTCTTCCATTCCACGTGAAGTGTCCCATTCTTTCATCGGAGATACGCCCACATACCTGTTCAACGACCACCAATGGACAACTGATTTGTCTAGTGCATTAGGCCTTAATTCTTAAAAATTTTGGGATTTAAAGATGTAAGAAGTCTAATTTCATGCACTGGACAACTCCGGATATAGTATATAAACCACCTAGATAACAAGTATTCTACAACTGAGGTGATAGCCATGATTGATCTGACCAACGGAACCATACAGCATTTATTTGAGAGACAGGTGAGAGAATTGACTCACAGGACAGTTATGACTAAAGAGGACACTTTTGATTACCAATTAAGCGGGGGGTGGTTATGATGAATATCAGAGACAGAGTATTATACCTTATGGAAAAATACGAAGAATCAGCATCTAAGCAGGTAAAACAGACCTTCATTGATGAATTTGATTATTATGCCGTTTCTTAGGCTATCCACACACCTCACACCCTTACGCGGCCTCCACCGGGCCGCGTTTTTTTCTCTTATTTTTTATCATCATAAAAATTTATAAATAAAAGTAATCCCATCAGTGATATGGAAATACTGAACAAGACCGAATTAGGGCTGCGTTATGCGGAAGTTCTAGAACGCATCTCCCAAGGAGCAGTATTCATCTATCCAACAGATACTATTTACGGGATCGGCTGCAATGCTGCTGACAAAAAGGCAGTAGAAAAGATTCGGATATTAAAGGAACAGCCTAGAAACCCATTTTCTATCATCGCGCCTTCAAAAGGATGGATTATTGAAAATTGCGTGATGACAAAAGAAGCAAAAATATGGATGGATAAGCTTCCCGGACCTTACACTATCGTACTGAAGCTTAAACATAAAAAAGCCATAGCTGAAAACGTGAATTTAGGTAAGGATACTATCGGGGTAAGGATTCCCGATCATTGGTTCAGCAAGATAGTAAGTGAATTAGGCTTTCCTATAGTTACCACTTCTGCAAACATCGCAGGGACTGCTCACATGACTTCTTTAGAAAACCTTGATGAGAGCATCAAAGAAGACGTTGATTTCATAATCTATGAAGGAGAAAAGAAAGGAAGGCCATCAACTATAGTAAATCTAGTGGAAGGAAAGGTGAAGGAGAGATGAATAAACAATAAAAATCAATAAACTCACTTTCTCTTATTTCCCCAATCTAAGAAATTATCTTTCTTTCTGTTGATGAAATACAGCATAGCGAAAAAAGTAACCACCAATATGGCAAATCCTATCTTGCTGTTAGTATTGAAGTATCTTATCGTCCCTCCAAAAGTAGCAGCGATGCTCCCTAAAAACAGCCCCATAGTTACGCTGTCCTGAAGCTTTGGCAGGAATAAGGCCAGCAATAATATCACCAGATTAAACAAGGATACAAAAACATATTTCATGCCTTCGTATGATAACTTGCCCTGTTCGAATTTATCCTGCTCTTGTTGAAACTCCTCATTGCACTTACGCATATTTTCATCTATAGCAGATTGTTCTGCCGCGCTTAACTTCTCGGCCGCGGCAGGATATGGATACTTGCCGTAGCAATCGACATATGGGCCGCGATAATAAGAATCGGTTCCGGTATAGTTAGGAAAGAAAACATTAGCTCCCAAAAATACCATGGGAACGTATAACAAGACGATTATCAATACATATAATAGTTTGGTCCAGTTCATCGATCTCACTTCTTTCCCGTCTTCACTTCATGCGAAACTTTCTTGAAAAACCTAAAGACTTCGTAAGGATTTTGAACATGCAAGAAAGAATACTGCTTCTCGGAAGCGGTATAGATAAATATGTTTCCCGAAGTATTGCCGAACAATTTGTCCATGATGCCCACACTTACTTCAGCATTGGTTATGTTGTCAAAATCAACTATCTGGAAATCCCTTCCTATAACTCCAGCCTGAAATAATACCCTCCGGTTAGTTATTGCATAATATACATTCCTATACGCCAGCAGGGTATAGATCGGTATTCCGAATGCAAAAATCACCGGTATCCAGAACTGGGGCAGCAGCAGCAGATAAAAATAATTTCCTGATTCGATGATCTCTAAAAATCCGCCTATGCCAAATAAGAGGAATATCAGCCCGACCAATGATAAAGCTAAAGTCCCGCTTATGACAAACGGCCAGAACTTAGGCTTCCCTTCCCATAAAACCTTCTCCTTCTTATCAAGGACCTTATCCAGCTCTTTCATACATCAAAATAAAAACAAAGAAGGATTTAAATCTTTTCATTCTGGAAGCGTCGTGTAAAAATAGGTTAGCGGCATAAGGTTTGAGTTACTATTATTTTATAGCGAACCGACAAGGGGATGCTCCCTACGGGAACGTCGGTCAACAAAAAATAGATTGGCAACTCAAAAGCCGCTAACCTGAACCAGCGAGTTTTACACAAAGCAGTTCACGGAGACAGCATAGTTTTCCATGGAGCAAGTATCAAAGCTACCAATAAGCCTAGAATCTCCAAAGCCCATACGCAGACTATGATAGTCACTCGGTTATTTAACAGGAAATTTACTATCGCGCTCTGTCCGGCATTCGCGGCCTGAAAGGATAATATCAGGTTTATCGCAAATGGAGTGAAGCTGAATACCAACACAAATGCCAGGAATATCATGCTTCCCAGCATAAACTGCTTAAATACCGCGACATCCTTCCATCTGGAGCCTAAGACATTTCCTAAAATTCCCGTAAGGATGATCAGCCCAAAAGTTATACCTGCGATAATTCCCCATAATTTTACATTTAATAACATCTCTCTTAACATCTCAATCACCTCATAGTAAACGTAAGCGTTTCTTTTTTCTCTGAAGAATCTTTCATCTTTAAGGTCAAGAATTTAGTCCATTCAGGAGTGACCACTACCGCTTTAACTTCCTCTCCGGCAGTTCCCTTATAAGAGATAGAAAGTTCATTCTTCCCTGATTTGACGTTGTCAAGGACTACTACTCCAGGCATATCCGCAAGAGTCATCCCTGATTTTCCGTTCAATGAAGGTGTTATAGTAGCATTCATGCTACTGACATAGACCAATACTGCTTTTTCTGCTTTGTCAGATATGAACATCGGCTTGAATGAAGCTGGAGCTTTTTCAGCTATTGGAAGTTCTTTTTCAGATTTCAATGAACCGGAAGTAGTATGCGCAAACAGCAAAGGAGCAGGATATCCTGAAACTTCCAATGACAGTTCAAATTTATCATTAGGACTTTTAGAAGTTTTAGAACATTCCACTTTTATCTTATTCTTGCCTATTTTAAGACAAAATAATTTTTTCAGGTCCGCAGAAGCTTTTGAAGCCATCGGATTATCCTGCAGTAACAATCTTTTGCTTTCAGACTTGCCTCCGGTTATTCCTACGTCTATGCCATTTACAATGACTTTTCCTTTGTAGCCATAACCAAAACAAGATAATGTCGCTGATATCTCTTCTTTCATTGTTTCACCTTCATATTTTCATTTTTTTGCCGTCTATATAAAATTCAGGATTTTTAAATACATGATCGCCATGATAAATTGTTTTTATATCGCCTCCGAACCAATAATTGCTGCCGATAGCTATATGTCCGGTACCTAAAACTTTTTCGTCTATGATCATGGAGCCGATAAGCACAGCTCCGGGATTTATGCCTATCCCTAACTCGCCCACAAATCGCACCCGTTCCGGATATTTAGCCCTGTCTTCAAAATGCCTAAAGGTCTGCTCCAGCAGATGCGCATCCTGGCCCTCCATCTTTACTACTTTTCCTTCTTGAACAAATAAAGTTATGGGGCTTTGAAGCAGGATCGCGCCTTCATCGGTCTTCATGCTCCCGTCGATCACTATTTTTCCATTTACGCCATTATATCCGCGCGGAGGGATATACACTTCTCCTGCAGGCATATTGCCCCCTGTTCCTGGCTCGTGATATTCTCCTATATTGGCGACAGCCAGCATACCTTTGACATTAAATGTTACATCTGTTCCCAGAGAAGTCTTTACCCGTATCTCTTCAGCTTTATCCCAAAGCTTCTTGATAGCCATGCCTTTTTTTTTCATCCTGGAATAATTCACGTTCATCGCTTCCAGAAACAGGTCAAAATGATGTATCTTTACATCTGCCAGCCCTGTCGCAGAAAGGAACCGGTGCCCTTTTTCAGCGCAGAAATTCCTAAAACTTTTTTCTTCACCGAATTTACCTAATTTATTGGATACTGTAACAATCACTAAACTATTGTTCGGCAGCCGGTTTACCGCATCGATTATATGGTCATCTGCGAACATAAAACCTTTTTTTATCCCTTGGCAGAGAACAGTTACATTCATATCCCTCTTTTTGGCAGCGTGATAATATCCATATCCTAACATGCCTGACATGTTGTTGTCTCCTGTTCCGTAATCGCTGATTATCAGGACATTCTCACCCTTCGGCTTGAGAGAATTTTTCATGATCTTATAGAAATAAGAACTGCGCTTTTCCACCATCTCTTGCAATGACTTCTCTAACACCAGCATATAGTATTGGCAAACAGTTAAGGTATTAAAAGATTATGTTGTTGGACAATAACTTATTTACTGATTTATCAGAATATTACAATCATTCACTCTTTTTTTATCTTCGCAATGAAAAACTCAAGTCACTGCGTTCGTGAGTTTCTTCATTGCAGATTTAACATTTCTTTATCTTCGCAATGAAGAAACCTTCAGTATCATTATCCTGCGGCCAGATGCGTAAAGTATGCTGTACATCCGGATGATATTTCTCTCCTTCAAATTCCATCACTGCCGGACTGGTTTTCAATCCTTTGAGTGCAACTTTCATCACCTTGGCATTTTCATATTTCTTAAGCAGATGATTTACTACACCTTCATCCTCTTCCGGTTCTACCGAACAGGTTGAATAGACCATCTCTCCTCCGGACTTAAGGTTTTCAAATGCAGTTTCTATCAATTCTTTCTGCTGCCTTGCTAATTTGGTGATCATATTGGCATTCCATATACGTATGGTCTTCAGGCTTTTCCTGATGGTTCCAGTTCCGGAACAAGGCGCATCCAAAAGTATCTTATCAAATTGGAAAGTGCTGAACTTTCTTCCATGCATCAATGTGATCAAGGTATTGGTCAATACGCTGCGCTGCAGATTTATGCCTAATGACTGTAATCTGTCTCCTTTGTAATCGTTAGCCACCAATAACCCTTTATTCTCCATCATGGCTGCCATCTGGGTAGTCTTGCTTCCCGGAGAAGCGCACATGTCTAATACTATCTCTCCCGGCTTTGGTTTCAAGACTAACGGAGGTATCATCGATGCCGCTTCCTGCACATATACTTCACCGATGTGATATTCCAATAAATTTCCCACATCTCTTCGGTCAGGATGCGCTATCCAAAAACCTTCCTTACACCATGGGATCGGATCAAGAACCCATCCTTTAGATAGGATATTTTTCTTTGCATCTGCCACTGAACATAGCAGGGTATTCACCCTTATGCTCCTGCGCAAGAAAGAAAGAGAATATTTCTTAAAATCTTCCCAATCGGTAAGCTTTGAATAGCGTTCTATGAAATCCTGCTTAAATTCAAAGTTTTCTGTGCTGGGGATCTGTTTTGGCTCGGACATGGTAAGAGAATAAACAAGGCTATTTAAAATGGTTTTGGGTTATTTAAGAACATCAAGCACCATCATCACTTCAGCTACATAATCCAATCTAAGTATATTTCTAAGGTCGCCTAAAGTTAATTTATCCCTTCCAGACCAGGTAAAAATATAATCTCCCTGATTATCAGAATTAACATCCCCTCCAAAGACATAACCCTCCTTTCCTAAAAATTCATCAAACGGAGGGTAGATAAGAACTCCTTTACAGGATAATTCATCAGGATCATAAGGCTTGACCAGAATATTATCATCTCTAACTCGTAGAAAAGCAGAATCTTCAGCTGACAAAGATACCACAAATTGTTCTAAACTGTAATGATTATGAGTCTCAGTCTGTCCTAATATCTCTGACAATTTCAAAATTTCCTGCCCAATCTCAGCAGAAGAGAAAGCACCCATAAAACTTAAAGCATCTAAGCGAAACTTGGGCATGCTATGTTCTTTCCACATTACTATCTTCCGATACATCTTAATCTTCTTATAGATCCATAGATATTTAATCATTAGGGAAATAGTCCATTTACATTACATCAACCCGCCATAACCCCAAAATATATAAACAAAAACACTCTTCCATAATCAAAAGAGGTACATCATGATTAACGTAGCCATAAATGGTTTTGGCCGTATCGGGAGGATGGTTCTCCGCGCGGCCTGGAACGATAAAAAGATCAATATAGTTGCTGTAAACGATCTTACCGATAATAAAACTCTGGCTCATCTGCTAAGATATGATTCTGTCCATGGTATTTTTCAGGAAAATGTAAGTTACGATAACAGCCACCTTATTATCGGCAAAAAGAAGATCCAGGTATTGGCTGAAAAAGAACCGAATAAGCTTCCTTGGAAAAAACTTAAGATTGACGTCGTAGTTGAAAGCACCGGGCGATTTACCGACCCTTACAAAGCAGCCGCTCATCTTCAAGCTGGAGCAAGAAAAGTGATCATCTCTGCTCCCTGCAAATGCGAAGCGGATAAAGTCTGCCCTACCAACACCGCCACTTTAGTGATGGGCGTCAATGAACATCGTTATGACAAAAAGAGGCACCACATCATCTCCAATGCTTCCTGCACCACCAACTGTGTAGCTCCAGTGCTTAAAGTGATACAGGATAATGTCGGTATCAAGCGCTGTTTCTTTACTACTGTACATGCATATACTTCATCACAAAAAACTGTTGACGGGCCTGACAAGAATTTACGCCGCGCCAGGGCAGCAGCCATAAATATAATTCCTACTTCAACCGGTGCTGATGTAGCAGCCGTAGAAGCTATCCCTGAATTACAGGGAAAAGTACGCGGCTTGGCTTTCAGGGTTCCTGTTCCAGACGGCAGCGTTACCGATTTTACCATAGAAACCATGCGCGAAGTGACACCAGAAGAGATAAATGCCTTATTCAAAAAAGCTTCAGCAGGAAAATTAAAAGGGATCCTTCAATATTCAGAAGATGAATTGGTTTCTACAGATATCATCCATAATTCTCACTCTACTATCGTCGATGCCAAGCTGACCAATGTCGTAAATGGAAAATTTCTTAAAGTTGTGGCTTGGTATGACAACGAATGGGGATACAGCTCCAGAGTGGTGGATATGATAAGGAAGATAGCATAGATTTCTACAAAAAACTTATAAATAAGTTATATTATAGTATAATTAAAATATAACTAAGGAGGAAAAATGACCACAGAAGTTACTGTCCGAAAATGGGGAAACTCTTTAGGAGTTATCTTGCCTAAAGAAGTAGTTGAGAAACGCAGCCTTAAAGAAAATGATAAGATAGTCTTGATCGATGTAGTAAAAAAAGTTGATTTAACACCTCTATTTGGGGCGCTTAAAGGCAAAATAAGATTAAGCGGGCAACAATTAAAAGATATGGCTAG
>CAYHKV010000031.1:0-9054 GCA_964357125.1 uncultured Methanosarcinales archaeon
TATGACGCTGAAAACAGACTGGATATTGTTAGCACCAGCGTAGATTCACATCAAGCAAAAGAAATTCTTGCAGAATATGACGACGCAAAAGAGTTCGTCTTGGACAAGGCAGGATATTTTCTTATAAGGCTTGATAAGGGACGCGGGTTTATCGAAGTCGCATTTTGCAATGAAAAGAATAAGATCGTCTTGACTGTGCGTGGAAAAAAGCCCATAGATATTTATCATACTATCTTAAATAAAGAAGCGCTTCCCATCAGGAAAGATCATGCTGCCTATCTTGGCAGGGAGCTTCAGAAGGCATATATCGCGCTGGAAAATGATCTGGATTATGTGCAAGACGATGAGCTGGACCTGACAAGACTGCATAAATGACTCTAAGAAAACAAATCATCTGCGGAATTAATCCTAATCTATAACCTGTAATCCTTCTTCCCGTTCCGCCAATGCGATATATTTTTTCTCGTCGCGTATCACATCATCAAAATGCAATGCGCTTCTTTTTAGGGGCACTTCAACTATCTGGCATCCCTTTATTCCCCTTTCATCTAATGTTACCTGCACGTATCTCTTCGCTTTCGGCGTTAGCATCCTAGTTTTGATATCCATATGATACTCATCGCGCCAGGTGTCGGGATGTATTATAGTCACGTCTCCCAGCTCTTCCAGATATCTTTTATGGACATGTCCTAGAACATATACGCTGTTATTGCGCAGGTGTTTCTTTCTTTTTTTCTTAAAAGTTTCAACTATATCATCAACTTCCCAATGCACTTTTTTGAAACGCCTGTAAAACTCCCTGAATAATTCTTTTGGGAAAGTGTATGTCGGATCATCATAATATCTTATGGGGTAATATAAGCTGCTTTTAAGAAAATAGTTTATGGCCTGCCGATGGATTATTTTTACTACGGTCTTACGATGCGAGAAGATGGCCGGTTTTGGGACGATCCTTTCCATAAGCGGATATTCTTCCTTTATGGTCATGAACCTGCTGATTATGCCCAAAGCAACCCAGGGGATGTTAAGTATGCGTTGCCCTTTATATCTAAGAAATAAGTGGTCTTCATCTACTCTGTTAAGGAAATCATATTGATGCCCGTGTTCTGCATGCACTCCATGCCTGCTGTAGCTGAAAGGGAAAAAGATATTGGATGAACTTTGCAATATTTTCCTGATCTCAGATTGCACCTCTGGGTAGACTAAATCTGCATCATGATTCCCTATAATAAGATAAAGCTGATTTTTGTTCTTCGCAACAAAATTTTTAAGAGATTCAAAAACGACAGAGTGCGCATTGTGTATCAAACGCAATTTGGCCAATGAAATCTCGGAAGTTATGTGCCTGGGATAAGCAGATACATTATTTATTATGTAAGGGCATTTTAGGAAATCAAAAGTGTCTCCGTTAAGGATCAAGTCTACCGGATGTTTTTTTTTGGTTAAGGAATCAATCAATCCGCAGAGAGCCTTATCGCTGATGAAATCATCTGTTAATGTACCGCCGCCCATCTCTATGTCCCCGAGTATGATTATTTCTTTATTCATTTTTGTTTACTTCTAGATAGTTGAGGCCATCTGTTTGTTAATTAATGCGGGCCGATAATTAGGGTTGATTTCAATCGCTTTGTCGTAATCAAGAATTGCTCCAGTACAATCTCCCCTCCTTATTTTTGCAGCTCCTCTATTGTTGAAAGCTAAAGGACTATCTGGTTTCAATTCAATCGCTTTATCGTAATCAAGAATTGCTCCAGTACAATCTCCCCTCTTATATTTTGCAAACGCTCTGCTATTGAATGCTGAATAAATCAAATATGCTAGATCTTCTTCTTGAAAATCTTTGTAAAATTTCCACTCGCAACCAAAATTATTCCTGTTGTTATTTTCAATTACGACCTTTTCACAATCAGTGTAAAGAACGCTTAAAACATGCCTCTCAATGTGCAAAACACCCAAATTCAAACCTAATTTTTCACCTAAAACACTATATAAAGAAGTAAGCCCTAAACAATTTCCTACTTCTCCTTCCCCATCCAATTGGTTGTCAATTACTTTTGATAATTTAAATTCATCTATGATATACCTGCTTTCATATCCGCCTGCAAGATAATAAAATAATGCTGCTGCAATCCTATAATCGGAAGTATCTCTGCACTGCCATTCTCTCCAGCGTTCAAAGTCTTTCTGCATCCCGTCCAATTTCCTTTGATATTCAGAAACTCCCGCTTCATCCAATTCCGAAACAACCAACAAAGCTCTCTCTACTGAACACTTCCCTTCTTTCAGCTGTTCGATGGTTCTGTCTTCTAAGTCTGGATTCATTTTGGTTGATAATATTTTTTGTCTGGTTCAGCTTGTGCTTCTAATACTGTTTGTTCGTAAATTTCATCCGCAGTAAATTCTGCATCAATAATCTCTGATTTTGCCTCAATGCGTAATCTGGGGCTTTGATATTGGGAGTTGTCAGCGATGTGACGTAATGCTTTTGGACCTTTAGCGATCAGTTGGTCGTGTAATGCACTTTTCTTAGTAAGATAAGAATAGGATCCAACTACTGCCAAAATATTAACTACGAGTGACGATAAGAGGAATAATGTGAATTTAAAATATCCGTCCACCAAAGGTAATAGATTGGTAAACGTAGCTGCAAATGCAGTAGATCCCACTACATAAGAAATAGCCCCTGCTTGTCTCTGCTTTTTAATATTAACCGGTATTATTTTATTATACCAATCGTTAACAGTGACTCCTTTGGGAACTTGATAAAGACACCATGGGTTTTTTAGTAATCTGTCGTATCTGCCGTGATGATAAATCCCATCAGTTAAAATTGTCGATCTGTCGTGATCATAAATGCTATCAGTTAAAACTTCCAATCCTGCTTCGTTTTCTCTAACATACGCAGTAATTCCTTGCGATGTTGGGTGTAGTGTTAATTTTTGTTTTTGAAATCCCAATTCGTTAAGAGCATCTTCTAATTCGCTAAAGGTATATTCTTTCTGTTTTACGGTACGTTCTAATGTTCCTTTCGCTTCTTCATGTCTGGCACGAAGTACTGTTTCTAATGCGTTTTCTCTATAGGCCATTTCATTCTTCTCCCAAGAACTTCTCCAGTGCACATTCTACTAGATGAGATTTATTCCTGTAACTATTGTTAGCCCGAAGCTTCTCCCGAAGCTTGGCCATGGTTTCCTCTTTCAGCGAAAAACTGACTGTGGCTCTCATATTTCCTATTATTTTCTAATAGTTGCTTATAAATCTTTCGCTTGTAACTACTAACCAGAAGTAAAATAATCAGTAACTCTTACCGATATAGAAATAGCTTACTGCCTTTTCCTTGCAGGCAAAGCAAGCCTGCTCTTTCATCTTGGGCTGTTCCAATGGAGCGTTCAATGATTTAGCTACTGTCTTCTCTTTCCATTTCTCTTCGCATTTTTCAGTGCCGCACCAGGGTACAAGAGCCAGTTTTCCGGCACCGACTGCTTTTTCTGCTTCTTTAAGAGTATCAGCTTTAGTTATGTTCTGATGCAGGTATTTTTCAGCTTTTGCATAAAGGTCTTTTTGTATCTGTTCCAAGATCAGTTCAACCTCAGAGTCTATCGCAGAGAAAGGAAGAGACTGCTTCTCCCCGGTGTCGCGCCTTACGATCATCGCTTCTTTCTTATCCATGTCTTTAGGACCTATCTCGATCCTTACCGGAACGCCTTTCATCTCCCATTCATTGAACTTCCATCCGGGAGAGTATCCTTCGCGATCATCAAGATGCGCAGAAATGCCTTTCTTTTCCAAAAGCAGTTTTATCTTATGCGCCTCTTTCAATACTTTTGCTTTAGAATCATCAAATAATATCGGCACGATAACTGCCTGTGTCAATGCTAATTTAGGAGGCAGCACTAATCCTTTGTCATCAGAGTGCATCATCACCAGTATTCCGATCGACCTTGTGCTTATACCCCAGGAGTTCTGCCAGACGAATTGGCTGTTTTGTTTTTCATCTTGAAAAGTTATATTGAACGCTCTGGCAAAATTCTGGCCCAGATGATGCGATGTGCATCCCTGTATAGCTTTTCCATTCGGTAAGAGCACTTCTAACGATAAGCTGAAATCTGCTCCAGCGAATGTCTCTGTCTTTGATTTTGTTCCTTTCAATACCGGTATAGCATATAATTCAATGAATATTTTTTCATAAAAATCTAAAATTTTGCGTGTTTCTTGAACTGCTTCTTCTTTAGTTGCAAATGCAGTATGCCCTTCCTGCCATAAGAATTCCCTGCTGCGCAATAACGGCACTGGATGTTTGAATTCCCATCTGACTACATTACACCATTGGTTTAACCGCATCGGCAGATCTTGATGGGAACGTATCCATTTGGCATAAGAATCATATATTATCGTTTCAGAAGTCGGCCTTACTGCTAACCTCTCCTGTAATTTAGATTTTCCCCCAGACTCTACCCAGGCTACCTCAGCGGCAAAACCTTCTATGTGCTTCTCTTCCTTGCTCAAAAGGCTTTCAGGGATGAATAAGGGAAAAGAAGCGTTCTTTACACCATCTTCTTTTATCAGCTTGTCAAAAAATACCTGCACCTTTTCCCAGATATGGTATGCATTAGGCCTTAAGATGTAACATCCGGAAACAGGAGTATATTCTATAAGTTCTGCTTTCTGCAGGAGCTGGGTGTACCATTCAGAAAAATCTTGGTTTTTCTTTACAGTTATTCCCAGGGTGCTTTTCTTATTGCTCATAAGCTTCAGAAGACGGTTTGGTTATTTAAAGATTTGTGTGTGATCCAATTATTTACGCAGCTCATTCCTCCGCCATCTTCCACAGCAGCTCAAAATAATATTGGTGGCTGTTAGCTACTTCCTTGCTGTTCATCAATACTCCTAAGGGCTCTTCTTTCCAGATGATTATGGCTACTTTATCATCATATATTATGGTAGTGGCAGGATTGAGGAATTCATTAGGAAGGAATTTGATCTTGCCTACCGCGTACTTAGCAGGCACTGATTCGCGCTCATTAAGGCTGCAGATGACCCGGCAGGAGATGTTATTTTCTTTTTTCTTCTCCTGGTATTGCTGGTAGTAATATGGGAAAAGCTCTTTGAACCTGCTTTCAGAACCTAATTTATCATAATTTGATTTGGATTTTATGATATCTTCAAAGATGCTTTTTACCCCATTCTTTCCTTTGAACACCGATAAGACTTCTTCTCTTACCGCAGGAGATCCATATATTGCTTTCAGTTGTGGAAGGACCGTCTGTATCTCTCTTTTTCTGACATCTAGGAATTCTATCAATTTTTCTGGGGCGGCGGCGTTGTATATTCTTTTATTTTCTACCTTTGCATAGCTTACCAATCCTTTTTTTGCCAGCCTTTCAAGGGCATCGTACACATTTTTCTTGTAGCATTTAGATTTGTCAGCGATCTCACTGGCTGAACCCTTATTGATCTCCAGCAGTTTTAGATATATGGTTATCTCGGTCTTAGTCAATCCCAAGTTCTGTAAAAATTCTGAAATCATATCTTGCTCTGGAAATTTCCCTGTTTAAAAAAGTGATGGTATTTTTTACTACTCCTCTATTTTATAAATGAAGCGGTAAAAAGCAACTGCCTGCAACCACTTATGGATCTTAACCAGCTTTATGGAAGCGCAATCCTATTCTTACTATTTGCTTCTATCATTCCCTATATATATAATAAAGCATTGATGCGAAGAGTATCCCTATCACTAACCTCCTTGGCCAGTATAAGCCTTATAATATTTTCAGGAATTGTACTTTACACCCAAAAGAAATTTTTATGGCAGATTTACGATAGGGCTATCCATTTATCTCTGCATATCGATTCTCTCGCCGCTTTCTTTATTTTGCTGACCGCAATAATATCGCTGTGCGTAAGCATCTATTCGTTTGCCTATGTTGAGCATCTTGAATCCAGAAAAGACCTATTCCTTTCCATGCTGAATTGGTTTATCATATCTTTAATATTGGTGATCTCTTCATCGTCTCTGCTGGCTTTCATCTTCTTCTGGGAGATGATGTCACTTGCTTCTTTCCTGTTGGTCATGACAGAGTATAAAAATAAAGATACCCAAAAAGCGGGGATATTTTATTTTGTGATGACCCAATTCAGTACTGTATTCCTGCTTGCCGCATTCTTCATAATATATCATTATACCGGCTCTCTGGAAATAGGGCCATTATATCTTCCAGCTCAGATCACCAGTCTAGTTTTTGTGCTGCTGTTCATCGGTTTTGGCACTAAAGCAGGCATAATCCCTTTTCACAAATGGCTGCCTTATGCGCATCCGGCCAGTCCATCTCCGATCTCGGCATTGATGTCAGGAGTCATGATCAAGGTAGCGATCTACGGCCTTATACGTTTCTTGCTTCTCTTTACAGAACAGAAATTATGGTGGGGCATGCTCATACTTATTTTCGGCACTGTATCAGCGCTGTTAGGAGTAATTTATGCTCTCAAAGAGCACGACATAAAGCGTCTGCTGGCCTATCACAGCATAGAAAATATCGGTATCATCCTTATCGGCTTAGGACTATATTCCATATTCACTGTTTTTGGATATAAAGCCTTAGCAGTTTTGGGGATCGCAGCTGCCTTGTTTCACACTTTGAATCACGCTTTATTCAAGAGCTTGTTGTTCCTGACTGCCGGTTCTGTGGTCAACGCTACCCATACTAAAAATATTGAAGAGATGGGCGGGCTGATGAAAAGGATGCCTTACACTGCAGTATTATTCCTTATCGGGGCTATCTCCATCTCTGCGCTTCCGCCTTTCAACGGATTTGTAAGCGAACTGATGATATTTCAGGTTTTCTTTCAATCATACCTTATCCCTTCGCCTTTTATCGAATCGATATTATTTATCTCTCTGTCATTACTGGCCATGACCAGCGCTTTAGCTGCTGCCTGTTTTGTCAAAGCTTTTTCAGCTGTTTTCGCAGCTGCGCCAAGATCGGAAGAAGCGGCTCACGCTAAGGAAGCCCCCTTTTCTATGATCGCCGGCCCTGCCATCCTAGCCATACTGTGCGCATTTTTGGGAATATTCTCCTTCCAGATTTTTTCATTCATCGGCAAAAGGATAGGTTATTCTTTTCCGATCCCAAATCTGCTGTGGGTAACTGCTTCCTTACTTTTATTTGCGCTGCTGACAATTATCCTCATCAAAACTTTCTCTTCAACCAAGAGCAGGGTAAGCGAAACCTGGGGCTGCGGAATATTGTCGCAGAACGGAAAGATGGAATACACCGCTTCCGGCTTCTCCGAACCGATAATAACCATTTTCAGTTCTATTTACCGCACTAAAAAGATCAACGAAAGAAAATTCAATGACTTTCACAATGCTAACTTCAAGGAAGGACACGCAGAAATAAAATTGATGAAATTTTTTGAAGAATATCTGTATCTGCCTATCGTGAAGGCGCTGCGTTTTGTCTCCTCTTATCTTTATTCTTTACAGAATAAAGTTGATGTGAACTCTTATATCATCTATAGTTTTATCACCATAATTCTCCTGATGATCTTTGCCGGGTGGGTCGCATGAGGTCGTTTTTATTTTTTGCTTTGCTGAATCTGGCGGTTGTAATTGCTATCGCCCCATTGTATATGTCTTTGATCAAGAAAGTTAAAGCCTGGGTGCAGCGCAGGAAAGGGCCATCGATATGGCAGAGCTATTACAATCTACTTAAGCTGTTCAAGAAAGAAGTGGTCTATTCGTCAAATTCTTCTTGGGTGATGAGGGCATCCCCTTACATAAATATTGCTTGTCTATTAGCTGCAACATTATTTGTTCCGCTTATTTTCATCCCTGAAACCATCGGCGGATTTGGCAACATCATCTTGTTTTTGTATCTCCTAGCCATGGCCAAGTTCTTCATGGCTTTAGCAGGCTTGGATGCCGGAAGCACTTTTGGAGGCATGGGAAGCTCCAGAGAGATGACTGTCTCATCCATCATCGAGCCGGTAGCGATAATCGTGTTTGCCGCTTTGGCTTTCGTCTTCCACAGCAGTAATTTTTTTGAGATTTTCGGAGAAGTTTCCAGCTCTAATCCTTTCCTGGTTAATCCTTCATTGCTTCTGCTGGGAATTTCGCTGTTCATCGTTTTGATAACTGAAACTGCCAGAGTTCCGGTAGATAATCCGGAAACACATCTAGAATTGACCATGATACATGAAGCCATGATCCTTGAACAATCTGGAAGAAACTTAGCTTTGATGGAAATATCTTCAGCGATAAAGCAGCTGTTGTTCATGGGCATACTCATCAATCTTTTCTTCCCGGTAGGCCTTAGTTCTGCGCTAAGCGCGTCAGGAGTAATCATCGCTTTGTTATTCTTTATCCTGAAAAGCTTATTGTTGGCGGTATTCATCGGATTGTTTGAATCTTATTTTGCTAAATTGCGCCTGTTCCGCCTTCCCAGCTTATTCCTTATCGCCTTTTTCCTATCCTTGCTTACCATCCTCTTGGAGGTACTGGCATGAACACGCTTTTACTGGAGGGCCTAGTAAAGATATTGCTGGTATTGATCTTGGTATCAGCAGTTTTTATAATAACCAGAAGGGATCTTTTTTCCCTGTTCAGAAGCTACTCCTTCCAGTCAGCATTGATAGCTTTCATCGCCTTCTTCTTATATCTGCAAGAATGGAATATAATATTGCTGTTTACGGCTGTATTGACTCTTATAAGCAAAAGCATCTTTATTCCTCGTATACTGAAGAAGGTATATGCAAGGATGAATGACGAGCATGACGTTGAATTCTGCTATCTGCAGCCCAGCGGCTCTATTTTTGTAAGCATAGCCTTGATCATGCTGGTGCATATAATCTTCTCAAAAATATTGGACGGATTAATCTTGGATAATCTTTTTTTGATAGGCGCAGTATTAGGCATGTCTTTGACCTTGATCGGGATGATGATCATCTTCAGCCGTAAGAAAGTGGTCAGTAAAATAATCGGTTATTTAGTCATGGAGAACGGCGTAGTCCTTTTCAGCTTATTCCTAAGCGAGCTCCCCTTCTTGATAGAAGTAT
>CAYHKV010000032.1:0-8991 GCA_964357125.1 uncultured Methanosarcinales archaeon
ATGAATATTTATCCAATTTCTTTAAGAAGATTTATAAAGGGGGCTCTTTTTTGAATTGTAGACATAAATGAATTCGTAACAGATTTCTTTATGTATTTAGGAGGAAATATAAAATGAAAAATTTTAACCGAAGCGGCGGATTTCAGCAACGAGATTTCGCACCGCGAGAAATGCATGACGCAAAGTGCTCAGAATGTGGCCAAGAATGTAAAGTACCGTTCAAGCCAACCGAAGGCAAACCTGTATTCTGTCGTGAATGTTATTCAAAAAGAAAAAGATTTTAGTAATTGATCTTTAACAGATTTTTACTTTTAATCTTTTTTTATTTTGTTTTTTTTCTGATTTCTAATCATCACCATTATTAAATATCAATCTGATTTAGGCTTGATCTTGTTCTAAACTTCATGTTTTTTTTACTTCTTCAATGACAATTTCTTTTCACTCCTTCTTTAGAAAAATAAATTTTATAAACCTGCCCTATTTCATTAAATTTCTTTTTGTATAAGCGTAGAGGTGGCGGATATGCAGGACATCGATAAGGAATTTGAAGATTTTGTGCGTAAACATCCCAAGCGGCTGACCGAGAACCAGCGTAAGATCTGTGAAAAATTAGGGCTGGAAGTTCCGAATTGATTTTTTACTTTTTGAAGTGATATCCGAAATGTTTATATTCCTTCTTTGTTTAGCAGCGTTATGGAAAAAAAGTGGTGGAAAAAAGTATTTTCAAAGCCAACGCAGAAAAAGATAGATGTTCAGGGCGATCTTGATTCAATAACTGAGTTTCTTGATGAACTACATTACGATGCCAAAGAGCTTCTTACTCAGCTGAAGAAATTAAAAGAGCTGGAAAAAGAATATCATGTCGCTTCTTCCGGCATAATCCATGTTAATCTGGAATCGCAGGCTAAGCTGTTGGATAAGATCCTTGAACGTTATGAATTCTTTGAGAACGATGTTGACATAAATGGCCTTCGCGTGAAATCCATCGCTGCAGAGTTCTTGAGAAGAGCTAACAAGGCTGGCATGACCGATCTGGTGAAGCAGAAAGGAAAAGATGCCAGATGGAAGATGCTTTGGTAGATCAGATTGATTAAAAATAAATAAGGATTGCAATATACAAAAAACATCTAATGAGCAAATATCCTGTACTTCTCTTTGCCTTCGATTTCAGAAACGATCCTTTTGACTACTAACTGCTTTGGATCAGGAAGTAATTTCACTCTTTCCTTGATGTCATCAAAGCTTTCAAATGGCTTCTCTTTCCTGGCGTTAAGGACTTCCCACATATGCTTCTTCCCAACTCCTGGAAGAAGTTCCAATTGGTGCATCCTCATGCTTAATGGCTGGGCTTTGTTAAAAAATTCTATAAACCTCGCTTCATGCATATCTACTACTTCTTCCACTGCTTCGTGCAATGTGTTCCTGCCGGTAGCGGTAAGTTTTTCTGCAGGTATCCTTCCTTTTATGTGATGGATCTCTTCTCTTTTGCCTTCGCCGATGTATACTTTTTGAAGCGGCTGTAAAACGGTCCCTTTTTTAGGTATCAATTCAAGAAGAGTTAGATGTTCTGTCCCTAAAGCCTGTACTATCGGAGTCTTGACACTAACTTGTTCAAACGGATAACCATTTTCCAGGTGATCCAATACAATTGCCTGTTCTTCGCGCACAGGTCTTAGTTCCGGTGTTTCTGTCATTATTAGGCTCCAATTTATATTAGATATTTCTTGAGTTTAAAAAATTATGCAATTTTATGCGAATTCTTGTATAACCGCCACTATGCTTTCCTGATCTTTCTTAGGCAGGCTTAGCGGATACGACTGCAGAACGACTTTAAGCTCATCAATGGTCTTAGGCATGAAATCGATTATTTTACAGAAATGGTCTTCTTTCAGCCTAGTCAAATTTAACCCTAATAGCTTAGCATGCAATTCTTCCCTTTTTTTGTAAGCGATAGGTGTGAAACTTTCTAAATATTCTTTTGTTTTCAGAGAAAGGTAATTAAGCTCGCCGTCACGCTTTTCTACAGATTCCATAGTTTCCTTTAATTCTGCTAATGATAAAGGTACGTCCTGTATGAATTGTGGTGATGGCATTGTTTAATTCTCTTAAGTCTATTGTTTCTTTAAGTGTATTGGGTGCACAAACAAGGTTTTTTCCTTGTTGCGGTCGTAAACCTTGACTTCGTAGCAGCTTCCTTTCTTGCCGGTAACTACTCCTGTCAAGCCGTGGAATTTAGAGTAAAACATCCCTTTCTGTACGCTGGAATTGATCTTGAGATTTACCTTGTCGCCGGTATTCAGTTCTTGGAAGTATTTGCTCAAAGGGGTTTTCCCTCTTTCTCGATAGTGCCTTTGGAACTTATGGCGGGTTTTTCTCTGTGTAGTACCGATTCTTTTTACCATAGGGGTCTAGATTTATGGTTGGTTTATAAAGTTTTCTACAGATTCCTGTGCGGAAATATTTGTCCCTGTGCGGTAATTACGTTAGAAAGATTTATAAAACACTCATTTCCTCTGGTCTATTGACCAGGGGTGCATTCGTAAGTCAAAATGCACAGTTCCCACTCAATAGCGAGTGACCCGAGCGAAGCGAGCATGCATGAAATGAAACAAAGATTTCATTTCAGCACTGAAAACAAATAGTCTTTTGTTTTCATGTGCTACCGGTCTGTGACCGGTGGTGGTCACGAGCATTTTGACAACTGGTCGCCGCATAAACGACTGTTTTTATAAAACAATCATCATTCCCCCAAAATAACATGGCCGACAAAACCTTCCTGCAGGAAATAACTGAACAGATCAAGATACAGAAAATACAAGATCAAGATACATTAAACCTTCTCAAAAAAAATATCGCAAAAAAACATCACCTGCATAAAACGCCTACCAATATAGAAGTTTTAGTCTCTCTTCCCAATGAAGAGATCGCAAATTTCAAAAAAATTCTTCTGTCTAAACCTACCAGGACCATTTCAGGAGTATCTCCTGTCGCAGTGATGACCGCTCCCGCCAGATGCCCCCACGGTAAATGCACTTTCTGCCCTGGAGGCATAGGATCTCCTTGGGGAGATGTGCCTCAGTCCTACAGCGGCCATGAGCCGGCTACCATGCGCGGCATACGCAATAAATATGATTCTTACTTACAGGTATTCAACCGCCTGCAGCAGTACGTCCTTCTGGGGCAGAGTTTCGACAAGATAGAGATGATCGTCATGGGTGGAACTTTCACCGCTACTGAAAAAGAATACCAAGAAGAGTTCATCTACGGCATCTTCAAAGCTTTGAATGATTTCTCGGATCTGTTTTTCTTGAATGGCGAATTTGATTTCCTTAAATTCAAGGAATTTTTTGAGCTTCCTGGCAATATGTATGACAAAGAACGAGAAAATAAAATCCAGCAGAAGCTGCTCGAGATCAAAAGTAAAAATAAACTCTCTTTAGAAAAAGAACAGCAAAGAAACGAAACCAGCAACGTCAGATGCGTCGCTCTATGCATAGAGACTAAACCTGATTGGGGTTTTCTTGAGCACGGCAATGAGATGCTGCGTCAGGGATGCACCAGGGTAGAGCTGGGCATACAGTCAGTATATGACGATGTGCTTAAAGCTGTACACCGCGGGCATACCGCTGAAGATTCAAAGATATCTATACAGATACTTCGTGACTTAGGATTCAAGATAAATTTCCATTACATGCCTGGATTGCCTTTGACCGATCATGAGAAGGATATGAAAGGGATGCGCGAATTATTCTCTGATCCAGATTACAAACCAGATATGATAAAATTATATCCGTGCATGGTCGCTGAGGGTACTGCATTGTATCATCAATACAAAAGAGGAGAATTCACTCCTATCAGCAGCCAGGAAGCGGCAAAACGGATCTATGAATTTTATTCCTTTGTTCCTGAATACTGCCGCATACAGCGTGTGCAGAGAGATGTCCCTACTAAATATTGGGAAGCCGGAGTTGATATGACCAACCTTAGGCAATATATCGATCAAGAATACGATACTCAAAAATGCCGTGACATAAGGTCAAGAGAACCAAAAGGAAAACCGATCAACTGGGATAAAATAGAAATAAAAGTGATGGAATACCCTGCATCGGGAGGGACAGAATTTTTCATCTCCGCAGAAGATACTGAAAATGATATATTGATCGGATTCTGCAGGCTGCGTTTTCCAAGCCAGTTCCTGCGCTCCGAGATCACGCCTGAAAGCGCATTGATCAGAGAATTACATGTCTATGGGACAGCTACTGCCATCGGTGACGAAGGCGTAGTACAGCATAAAGGATGGGGCAGGAAAATGATGCAGAAAGCAGAAGATATCGCCAAGCAAAATGGCAAGGATAAGATGGTAGTTATTTCAGGAGTAGGGGTGCGGCAGTATTACCAAGAGAAATTAGGATACAGAAAAGAAGGGCCGTATATGGTCAAGGAGATCTGATGGCATTGGATGAAGTTATTAAAAGTTCAGCAGAGCCACCAAGAGATTTAGGTGTCTTGCTTATAGATATGCAACCCACTTTTCTTGAAAAATTAGACCTGTATAAATCACGTCAGATGATAAATTATCAAAGTAAGGTTTTAGATTATTGCGTAGAACAAGACCTGCCGGTATTCGTCTTGGAGTTTTTAGGCTGCGGAAAAACCATCCGATCATTATCCAGAAAAATGAGCCCGCTTAAGAGAATTAAAAAGATCACTAAAAGAAATGATGACGGCTTTAAAAAAACCTCTCTTGCGGCGGATTTGTCTGTCGAAGGAATCAGAACAGTTATGCTGATGGGCGTATATGCTTCATATTGTATCAGAGATACTGCTATCGGAGCGATCGATAATGGTTTTGATATAACAACCTCCAGGATGCTTATTGCAGATCCTTTCTCCTTGGAACATGAATTTAAAGAAAGTATCAAATGGTATAAGGAATATGGGCAGTATAATGATAATTATGCTAAGCTTCTAAAAGGCAATAACTAAAATCTCAATTCACACTTTCTACCAGCCAAAAGTTTCCGAAGGCAGCATTCATCTTCCTAAGTTTCGTGAAACTGACTGCAGGAAGCGTTAGGTCTTGCAAGTTCGGCGTTCTTATATTTACATTATTCTGCAAAATAGTATTGGCATTGCATGAAAATAAAGTGACTTCCTTTCCTAGATAACCGTCCAGTAAGTTTGTGATTGTTGTCGGCTGGGTATTGCATATCTCAAAATAATCATATCCCTGGACAGAAGTGGTCGCAGAATTCAATGGAAATCGGTACATTATCGGTTCTGCAAAATTTCCTCTCGGATTTTCAATGACCAATTTTCCGCTGCCGAGATTGGTGAAATGCATACTTCCCGGACCGGCGCTGTTGAAAGAATTATCAATCAACACATCGTTATTATATTCTAATGAGCCCAGATTTAAGGTAGAATCACGAAACACTACGCTGCTCCCTGCAGTTGGAAATCTCATTCTCAATTCTTGCTTGATATCCGCACCGATGATCGACAGCTGCGCTCCGTTGCTTCCGTCAAATAATATATCATAATCCGCTCCATGCACCTTGAACGACCCGCCCAAGATAGAATAACTTGTACCCCAATCGATGGTATAAGGGGTAGTTAGAAGTCCATTATTCAAAGCAGGCTGTTCAACCACTGCCCCTACTATGGAGATGGCATGATGAGTGTTCCCCAGGCGAAAGACATTTGAATTGGCTTTATTGGTAGAAAGCACGGTACCAAACAGCTGGAAGCTCCCTCCTGGTTTTCCGTTAGGGCCTACATTATTGATGGCTGCTTCTCCGGCATTTATGACCCCTCCGAAAATTTTATGTGCTAAACTGTTTGAATGCTCAAAGCTGATTCCGTACTTATTAACATTTTCGATATTGACATCGTTAAAAGTGGTCTGTTCGTTATTTCCGTCATATTGGTCTGAAGAACTATATCCTTCTGCGGTGAAGGCGATCCCATTATCTATTACTTCCCCATAAGCATTAGTTATGCCTACTCTTTCCAAATAATTAAATGCAGGAGCGCCAGCGCCTTGCTGTCCTGATCCTTTCTGAAATAAAATTCCGTGCGAAGGAACGCCGGCATTATAGCCAGGAAGCGGACTCGTTCCGAAGAGAGTAAAATCTCGTAAAACTACTCCCCGCGCATTAAGCATTTTTATCATGGGAACTCCTGCCGAACCTACCCAGCGGATCTGCGTAGCTAATTTTCCTTCTCCCATTAAAGTGAAATAGCTTGCTGAATTTGGCGGCAGTAAAGTATTGCTGATATAATAAGTGCCTGCTGGGATAAAAATTACATGGTTGCCTTTTCCAGTATTTCCCGATAATTGATTAAGGGCCGCCTGCAATGCCGGCCAGTCATCAAGATTATCATCCGGCACTGCTCCGAAATCTTTTACATTGATAAAGATAGCTTCTGCTGAACCGCTGCCAGCAGCAGGTAAAGGGGCGCAGACAAACTTGCTGCCTTCCATTTTCACATATTGCCCCAAAGAACAGCCTGGCGGAGGAATGACGGTGTCTAAAGATTGGGTATGATACGGCACCGGCTGCTTGACAGTTGTAACTGTTTCAGCAGTAGATGATACAGATGTTCTGCCAGCAGCTGCTTGTACCGCCTGTCCTACAGAAATATTGCGTACATTAAATATGAATATAGCTGCAGCTGCTAATGAAATCAGCAATAATACTGCTATCAGGATCTGCCTATTTTTTCTAACTTTAACAGAACTTCTTCTTGAACTTTTGACCGACTTTCTCATACATCCTCTTTTTTAAAAGGAATAACGATTACAATATATATAAGGTTTTCGTCGCCTAAACTTTATGCTCGTAAGGGATTAGATCATATTCCGCGACATATGCTGTCTGCGAAAGCGAAACTTTGCCTTCTTTTACTTCGACTAGCCTGTTAAAGGCAAGCCTGAATATCATCTCTTCAAGCTGCGGGTTATTTCTTGGAAAGACAAACCCTTTTGGAGCAGCAGATTCCTTTCCAGTTTCATTTTCCGGAACTTTATAAGCTAAATGTAGTTTCCTTACGAAAGCGAGCTCTTCATTGCTGATGGTTATGGTGGTTCTTCCCCCGCCAGAAGAGGCATAAGTCTTAACTCTGCAATATTCATAACCTCCCAGATGGGCTGGAAGGCTCCATACGCTTAAATTAAATATTTTTTCTGGAGGCGCAGTCATAAGGTGGTATTTTATTCATTATTTTTAAATATTTATGCTTCTTTTATTAGGGAACTTTTATAAAATGCTCTTTAAATAGGGTAACCATGGCTTTATATATCGTCGGCATAGGACTAAGCACTGAAAAAGATATTTCACTGAAAGGGTTAGAATTGGTGAGGAAATCAGACTCGGTATATCTGGAAAATTATACTTCCTTGTTGCAGTGTACATTGCAGAGTCTGGAAAAACTATATGGGAAGAAAATCATCCTGGCCGACAGGGCAGTATCAGAGCAAGGAGACCTAAAAATAATTGAAGAAGCCCAGAAAAAGAATGTGGCTTTCTTAGTCATAGGCGATCCATTTTCTGCCACTACACATCTGGAACTATTCAAGCTGGCCAAAGAGAACAAAGTTCCGGTCAAAGTCATACATAATGCATCAGTGCTTACCGCAGTCGGCATCACTGGACTTCAGCTATACAAATTCGGCAGGACAGCTTCTATTCCTTTTTTGGAAGAGCATCCTAATCTTGAAACTCCCTATAATGTCCTGAAAGAAAATCAGCGGTCTGGATTGCATACTTTGTTTCTGTTAGATCTAAAACCGGAGCAAAGTAAATTCATGACTGTCAATGAAGCCTTAGAAATCCTGGAAAAGATCGAATCCAGAAAAAAAGAAAATATCATCACAAAAGATACTTTAGTGGTCGGCTGTGCAAGATTGGGAAGTGATGATGAAAAGATCAAAGCGGGCCCTTTAAGTGAAATAAAGAAATATTCGTTCGGTAAAGCACCACATTGTCTGATCATTCCAGGGAAGATGCATTTCATGGAAGAAGAGATGATCAATATTTACAGAAGCTGATAATTAACATTTCTGGTCAAAGCATATTCTGCCTGAAACAGATTAAATAATGCCGGTTCAAATAAAGCCCAAAAGCCTAATTTTCTGCGTTCATCAATGCTTACATCGTAAGGCGTTCCGGTTACTGCAGCATATTGGGCTGCAACCATCGTTTCCTTGGCTTCTTTCGCATCTAGCATCTCTGAATCATTTTTAAGATCCTTTCTTCCATCTTCTTCCTGTTCTTCAATAGAAGGCTTAGCGTTATCTTGATACCATAGATTTGCCAGATCTAAAATAGATGTAGCATACAGGTTTTGCGCATCCGCTTCTTTGGCCGGGGAATATAATAAGTTGGTTTTTTGAGCAGATGATTCCAATATATCATCCGTCAAGACAGGACTGATTATATCCTCTTCTGCGTTGTCAGGAACTAACTTGTTCTCTCTATCGATCACTGTTTCTAAAGAAGGCATATTTTCCAAATATACAATACTCTATTTAAATATTGCTGTTATCAGATATTCCGTTAATCTAATTTATTTTAAGTCGAACGAAAAGAAAAATTTCTCGGTTTATAAAGGTAGATCCCACATAATTGATCTAGAAACCTGAAAAATGTTGATTTTAAACATTGATTTTATGGGCCCGGAAGAAGCTTTTACTGCACAATATTTATAAATTTTTGACTGTTGTGAAGAACCAGTAGAGGTATATCATGAGAAAACTGACTATAAAGTACGATAAAAAGAAATGTGTAGGAAATGGCGGTTGTGTAGCTGCAGCTCCTGCTTTCTTTAAATTTGAAGGCGACCAATCAGTATGCGTCGGCGCAAAGATAGAAAAAAATGGTCTTTTTGTTCTTGATGTGCCTTGTGATGAAGAGACCGCTAAAAAGATAATTGCGGCAGGAAACAGCTGTCCGGTTAATGCCATAGGCATCTATGACGCTGAAAACC
>CAYHKV010000033.1:0-8835 GCA_964357125.1 uncultured Methanosarcinales archaeon
CCCAATGCTAGAATCATTTGGGGAGCTCAGATTTACAAGGATTTAGATAAGACTGTTCGTACTATGGTCATCATAACCGGTGTAAGTTCAGAACAGATTTTCGGCGAGGAAAACAGTTATTTCGGCAAGAAAAAGGAAGAGATCGAATCTGAGCTGGGCATAGATTTCGTAAGGTAATCGGTCAGCAAAATAAGCTATAAGCATTTAAAGAACAATTCTTCCACGAAAGCTTTATAAACCAAAGCCAAGTTTTACCGTCTGATGGAAGTCCAGGAAGTTCAGGAGCATAAGCTTAAAAGATACCTTAAAGAAGCTATGCGCGTGCTTAGGATAACCAAAAAACCTAACAAGGAGGAATACAAGAGCGTCATTAAGATCACTTCATTGGGAGTGGCAATAATCGGCCTTATAGGATTCATCATATTCCTTGTAAAACAACTCTTATTTTAACCATGTCAAGCCAAATATACGGATTAAGAACAGCAGCTAACAGGGAAGACCAAGTAGTTGACTATCTGATCTCTAAACTGCAAAAACAGCCTACTCTGGGCATTTTAGCAGTCATCAGGCCGCATGGTATGCGCGGTTACATATTCGTTGAAGCTACTTCTAAGGGAGACTCAGAAACTACTTTGCAGGGAGTGCCTTACGCCCGCGGATTATTGCCTCACGAGATTCCTTATCAAGAGATAGAACACATGCTTGAACAGGTCAAGGTAGAGATGAATATCCATAAGAATGATATTGTAGAGATCATCTCCGGACCATTCAAACGCGAGAACGCTAAAGTTATCAGGATCAACAAGCAGAAAGAAGAGATTGTCGTAGAATTACTTGAAGCTGCTGTACCTATTCCTATCACGGTAAAGATGGATGCGGTAAAAGTCATCAGGCGTGAAGGCGAAGATTCTGAAGAGAAAGCTGAATAATCATTTAGTTCTTAAATTTTTAATTTATAAAATTAATTTATGGTAAAACTAAATTATTCTTTTAGTACTTCTGTGACTATTGAATCCAAGTTATTATAACAATGCCCTTTGCCAGATTCTTCTAAATATCTTCTTACTAGATCATAATTAAATGGTTTCATTCCCTTTTCTTTATACTGGGCCATTATTTTCAAAAGCGTAGAGACATCGAATATATCTTTCACACTGCTTCTGGTTAACTTCGAAGCTACGATACATTCAGGAGTTGCCACCCTCACTCTTGCTACTTCATTATTATATCTTAGATCAAGATCTTCTGCGGTATCAAGACATTCGTTATAGAATTTCTCACTCAGGCCTGAAAAATCCTGAGTCCCTAACTGATAATTCAAAACAACAACTGTAGGTTCTATATTTTGTCTTCCTTTGTAAGCTAGATTAACCCTGCGCGGTTGTTTAGGCCTTATTGACAAGGGTTCATTTTCTACTTGTAACATATTAAGAAAATAGACCAATTCTCCTTCGCTGGATCTAGAAGTGATATCAAAATCTTTTGTCCTTCTTAAGAAAAGCTCAGAAACATTTGGTGCAGTTATGCCTTCGTATCTATTGAAAGCATCGATTATCCTGGCTTGTACCGCTCCGCCGCCGACCAAAGCATAATCAATATCCCTATTTTCCAAACCTTCGGCTACTAATTGTAATAGTTTAAAATATCCCCAATCGCCTAAAACGTAATTGCCTTTAGTCATGTCATTGCCCCCTTTATAGAGTATATTTCTGACTGTCCTTTATAAACTTTTCTAGAATAATCACTTATAAGTGGTAAATTTAAGCATCTACCATTTCTATCTCGATGTTAAGCCCTTCCGGAATTCCCGGTTCAAAGTAGCTTAACGTAGTTTACCTAATTCATCTGCATTTCTGACGAGAGAGATTAAAATAACCTCCTATTTCCCTACCGACAAATAATATCAAAACGCCCATCGTCAGTTGGAGTAAAATGAATATTTTGACGAGTATTCATACAATTGGGTGGAATAAAGCGCCCAAAATACTTACCATATAGTGTTGTACGGGTACGGTAACAATCCCCAAGCAAACTCGCTACTAAGTCTGTGTGATAGTCAAGTTTATCGATGTCAAAACCATACTTCACTACTTCACACGCGTTAGCAGTAGAACTGCGATTACCAGAAAATAGAAAAGGTTCTTGATAGTAATCTCCTTGAAATTTGCACCAATCAGATGTATGTAGAGTTCTTTGTGTTTTATTTCTGATTAAATCAAATACTAAATCATATGCTTCTCTCAAAGTATAAATACGGCTTTCGTCGGAAGATTTATCAGGGGGGAGTTCCACGTATGTGCCAATAGGTCTGTTTATACGATCCTCAAGGGGTATACGCACTCCGAGGTCCATATATCTGAGTTTTTTCACACTCTTACTATGATGCGGCTCTGAAAACGGGACAGGACCAACCATAAAATTCCACGCTGAACCTCTTGCCATTTTTATTTACCTCCCTAGCTTTAATTCGCTAAGCATCTACCATTTCTATCTCGATGTTAAGCCCTTCCGGCAATGGAACTCTCATCACCAAACGCAAGGTCCTTTCGTCTGCGTTAAGATCAATCATCCTTTTATGGACGCGCATCTCATAACGTTCCCAGGTTGCTTTACCTTCACCTGAAGGTGACTTTCTGGTAGTTATCTTTAATTTTTTGGTAGGCAATGGTACTGGCCCATGCAATCTTACGCCGGTCTTATCAGAAATCTCTTTAATATCAGCGCAAATCTTATTGATCTTATCAATATCGGTACTGGCTAATTTTATTCTTGCTTTTTGGACCATTTTTCTTTCTCGGTGTCAACAACATAATAAACCTTTCGTTTAATATGCTTTTTTAATTTTTAAATTAAATAAATAAAATAAAACAAATTTACATCTGTTTTTTTACTACATCCATGCACATACCAGCTGCTACAGTGACTCCTGAGTCTCTGATCGCAAATCTGGACATCTGCGGAATTGCGCTGTTTTTCTCTATTACCAAAGGCTGCATAGGCTTCAATTTAACTACTGCAGCATCTCCGTTGCGTAAGATGTCTTTGTTTTCTGTTATTTCTTCACCAGTAGCGGGATTGATTTTTTTAACGATCTCAACAAACTGGCATGCGACCTGCGCAGTATGTATGTGGAATACTGGTGTGTATCCGACAGTTACTACACTTGGGTGCTGCATTATTACAACTTGAGCAGTAAATTCAGTAGCTACAGTAGGCATACTGTCAACAGGGCCTAAAACGTCTCCTCTTGCGATATCAGTTTTTCCGATACCACGTACGTTGAATCCTACGTTATCACCAGGATAAGCTTCTTTTACATCCTCGTGGTGCATTTCGATAGTTTTTACTTCACCGCTGACTCCCTTTCCTTCACGGCCAGGTACAACGATTACTTTATCTCCTACTTTCATGACACCGGTTTCAACTCTTCCTACCGGAACAACTCCTATACCGGTGATGTTATATACATCCTGGATAGGCAATCGCAATGGTAAGTTAGTTGGTTTTTGTGGAACATCAAATTTGTTGATAGCGTCCAGTAAGGTATCGCCGGTCCACCAAGCCATCTTTTCAGATTTCTTGGTGATGTTTTCGCCATGCAATGAAGCCATAGGCAGGAAGCGCACATTGTCTACTTTCCAGCCTGCTTGGGCTGCATGTTTCTTTACTTCTTCGACTACTTCTTTGTAACGTGATTCTTTGTGATCTACGCCGGAGATATCCATCTTGTTTACTGCGACGATCAATTGGCCTACTCCGAAGATCTTGCTTAATCTCAAGTGTTCGATAGTCTGAGCGTTGACTCCGTCGTTGGCGGCTACTACTAATACTGCGCAGTCTGCCTGAGAAGCCCCAGTGATCATGTTCTTGATGAAGTCCCTGTGCCCAGGTGCATCAATTATTGTGAATGAATATTTTGGGGTTTCAAATTTCTTATGAGAAAGATCGATGGTAACTCCTCTTTCCTGTTCTTCCTTCAAAGTATCCATTACGAAAGCGAATTCGAATCCTTTCTTCCCTAACTGCTCAGCTTTTTCTTTAAGCTTTCGCATGCTCTGTTCATCGACGTTGCCTGAATCGTACATAAGCCTACCTACAGTGGTAGATTTACCGTGGTCTACGTGACCGATGAATACAAGGTTGATATGTTCTTTTGTTCTTGGCATAGTGATATTTTCCTCCGTTTTCTCTGTGCATTACCTGTTAAGATAAGTGTAACACTTCTTTTTTTGACTTATTTATAAAGATTTCGGTAGTAGTTGCGAGTATACCTATTTTACAAGTCATAACGACCTTGGTTAAATCTTTTTACCTCATCAGCTTCCTCGGGAGTCAGCTCTGGAGTTATGGGCTTGACATAAAGAGTCTTATTGCTAGGGATATCACATATTTGCATAAAATATCCAGTAGTTACATCTCGTAAAGCAGGATTTGGGTGAGTTATCAAAGAGGGAAGCGCAGTAAAATCTAATGACTGAAATGACTCCGGATGATCTAGCAGGGCTTGGATTTGGGTCGCGTACCTTTGATTATTCCAGCCATCATTTCCGGGAATAAAAGCTTTAGCTACATGCGGGCGAGGGATAGCGCCAAATCTATCGACCATATCTAAGGTGAATTGATACGCTAAAGCCAGAGTCTCTTCTGTATCAATTCCTTCATGTCCAAACACCATCAGCGTTTCCGGAGTCAAGCCAAAATCTTCTCTCGAAGATCTTATAGCTTCGATACATGCATCCTGAGAATTATGACCCTTCTTGATAGCATTCCAAACTGCCGGAGTCATGCCGTCTATTCCAAAACCGATTTTCTCTAAGCCAGCTTCGATCATCTCTTCGACCACTTTTTTTCCTGAAAGAAGAGATTTTCTAGAATCTCTGGCTTCTAAAAAAGAATCTACAGTAGACAGCGCTCTCATTTGGATGTCAAAGCCATGATGATTATTTTTAACTTCTTTAACAGCTTGAGCAAATTTTAATAATTCTGAAGGAGTTTGGAAAAGGTCAAGATTAGAGAGGTAAATTTGTAATTTATGAAGATCTAATTTTTCTGCTCTCGATACAAGATAATCTAGTTCATCATGTATTATTGAAGGATCTCTATAACTTTCCTTGATCTTAGTCACTTTTCCGGTAAAGGGATCTTTGACAGTCCTCACCGCAGCGCAAAAATTACAAGAAAATTTACAGCCCTGGGAAACATACAGAGAGATTTCCTGCTCAAGGTACTTTTTCATCACCTTGTCATCTAGCTTTTGGTAAGCTGGAATCAGAGAAGTTTTCTCCGGTGAGGGCAAGACGGCTGGATTGATTCCTAAGATTCTAGTTAAAACTTCATCATTGTTACCATTATAAGAGTCACCAAATAGCTGGTCAAATTGACTTGGAGTTAATCCATCGACAACTCTTCCTCCGAGAAGAAAGGTTGGATCTTCACCTATTTCTTGAACAATTCTTCCTTGAAGTTTTATCATTTCAGGGATATATGCTGAACCGATCAGATTAACTCCTACATACCTTGAAGAAAGATCAGCAGGAGCAAGATTTTCATCATGAAACTTGACCTTCACGCCAGCATGTAAGAGTCTTGCGCCTGCAGTAAGCAGTGAAGTAGGCAGATAAATATGCCCTAAACCTTCCTGCGGAGCATAATTATGCCGCGGCTGTAGTAAGTCGATGAGTACCATCTTATCTTAAAAATAACAGATATTTAAAAATTTATCATTATTAAGGGATAACGACAACGCACTCTTAAATCAATAAACATGATCATGATGATCAAAATCTAAAATCCGTATCAGCTTCTTGTCTTCGTCAATCTCATAGGTTAGAACAAAGGAAGTATCAATATGCACCCGTCTTGCGCCATGCATATCCCCCCGTAAGGGCTTAAAATGGTAAGGATTTTGCAAAATCTGATCGATCTTCTTCTGTATAATCTGAAGTTGTTTTTTATTTTTGTTTGCGAGTTTGCTGAAAACCTTATCTAACTCTTCAGAGATTTGCAGTTGATATTCCATCTTAAAACTTATATCTTTCTGCAAAATTGCCTACCTTAACAAAATTTCCTTTTCTGATCCGGTCCAGTTTTTCCAGATATTCTTTTTTCACTTTAGGATCTTCCTCGATCATAGATTCCATAAATAGCTCAATCTGCCTGCTCATGCTTAGACCATACTCTTTACAAAAACCATAAAATTTTTTATACACCGCTTCCTGCACGTTAAATGTTTTTAGCACCATAGTTTTCACCAGTTATTTAATATTAAATAAGATTATTTAAGTTTATTTAAATCTTTTGTTTCAAAAATCTTACTTACTATAAGCTGCTTTCACAGCATCGTGAGCCAATTCATATAAAAAACTTTGGGCATCATACTCTAGTAAATCCTTATAATAACCAGCCTGAGTATAAAAAAACCTTTTTGCATAAGAAAGGTTCATATTTTTACTGACAATTAAACCTACCTCGTCTTTAAGATATTGGAGGATCTCTTTATAATCCTTAAACTGGCTTATCCTCTGAGCAAGTTTAAAAGTATCCAGCACTTCACCAGTCCTAAAATATTCAGTGTATAAAATCAAGAAACGCACATTTTTATGAAACATATCTTTTTCGTTCATAAGCGTAGGTATCGCTTCATTGATCACTTGCCAATAATCAGAGAAAGTAACTTTAAGAGGCCTTTGAGGAAGGAAATTCTTGGCTATACAGCTTTTAGACACAGAATGATAGAATAATGAATATAGGTCATTAAAATCAATAATTGTTATTTTTACCTTTTCATTTTTTACTTTAAACTCCTTCTTGCTCCTGGAAATGACAAAAACATCAATATCGTTGTACTTCTCCTTGTATAAAAAAGATCCCGAGATGAAACAATATTTAGCCGGGATTTGCTTTAAAAGCTCTTCAGCTAGCCTTATCCTCTCTTTCAGTACCTTCTGGTTTTGAGGATTGTAAATGATCATGTTATGACTTATAATATATAATATTTATAAATTTTACTTAAAAAAGTATTAAAATATTGAAAAGATAATAATACCCACCATAGAATAACCACTGAACAGTAACAATAAGCAAAAGATTTAAATAAAACAGGCATTTTTAGACATACATAAAAAGATGGTGAGCGAACACCTTAAAAAACGGAGATAAAAAAAAATGACTAAGAAAGACTACATGTGTAACCCATCAAAACCGGCTTGGGAAGACTTGAATCGCCCAATACCACCTAAACCGACCATGGAAGACTACCCGTGCAACCCTAACCCATCAAAACCAACTAGGGAATACTTTAATCTCCCATTACCAAGCGATAGACCTATAAATCTACCAAAACCGACTACAGAAAACTTGTATCGTCCAATACCACCTAAACCGACCATGGAAGACTACCCGTGCAACCCTAACCCATCAAAACCGGCTTGGGAAGACTTGAATCATCCAATACAAAGCGACATACCCATGAATCCGCTAAATCTACCAAAAATAACTGAAGACAAAAAATGACCCAAAAATCAAAAAGATAGTGAGCGAACACCTTTAAAACTGAAAAAAATGACATATAAAGAACTAACTAAGTATTGGAAAGCATTTTTTGAAAAGAGAGGATATAATAAATTTAATTCTACACCGAACTTGCCTTCCCAAACCAATGAATACAAGTTAGCAAATAAAGTTAAACTTTGTGCTTCTTTTGAAGGTTTAAATGTTTTTACAAAATCAAGAGCGGAAGATATTGAACAAATTATGTTATCACTGATTATGAGAGGTGATGTAAATACCGATAATCTAGAAGGAGAAGTTCTTGATTTTGGAATGGGAACCGGTCCAGGCGCATATATCCTAAATCAATATGGTGGAAATATTACTGGAATTGATCACTCTGCATCTTCTGTTCAGTGTGCAATTGAAGAAAAAATACTTCCTGCTGAACGTGCGCTTGTTCAAGAGGGGTTTCAATATCTTGCAGAACTGCAACCTCAAAGTTTGAATTTTATTGCTGCGTTTATGATGCATAGAGGTTTTCTCCATCAAAGATTATATCATGAAGCAGATAGAGTTTTGAAACCAGGCGGACAACTTTTAATTAATGGAGGATTTGTTGAATTAAAAGATGAACTTCAAAGAGATGTCGGCAGATATGGAAAAGTTCAACAGGTTATAACTTTTCGTGATGAAAAGATTTTAAATTATGTTGCTTTTACTTACACTAAATCAGGTCCTTCTCCCAATTTTTAAGCAATTTGAGCGACCGATAAACAGTCGAAAGTGCTAAAACCGACCAATTGATATCCTCCTCGCACACTAAAGTGCGTTCGTCCACCCAACCACAAAGCAGGTTGGGTAAACAGGATTTCTGTCTAGAAACTCTTAATAGATGAAAAAAGTAATAACTCCTCAAATTTTAATGTAAAAATTATTGAAAAAATAAAATCAATAAAAAAGAGCCTTACGCTCCCAAAGAACCTTCGCTCAATCCTTTCCTCTGCACGATCTGACCACGCACTCGTTCTTGCAGTTCTGCGGGCATCCTCTCAAACATCTGGTCCATCAAAGAAGAGTTTCCTCGTCCTTCCGTCGCAGATCTCAAATCAGAACTCCATCCCAGCAGTTCAGCTACCGGCAATTTAGCGACTACCACTACTTGGTCTTCTTCCTGAGTCATGTCTAATAATTGCCCACGTTTTGAAGAGACTAATTTTGAGATCTCACCAGTGTATTCGGTAGGAGCTTCTATCCTCATGATCTGCAATGGCTCAAACAATACCGGACCTGCCTGCATCATCGCTCCTCTGATACCTTCCCTTACCGCAGGATACATCTGGGCAG
>CAYHKV010000034.1:0-8487 GCA_964357125.1 uncultured Methanosarcinales archaeon
GAGTTACATTAGTATTAAACATAAATAATACTCTGCTGATATCAGATTCAGTATCTGTTACTGTAGCGTTGAAGGATTGTACCACTGCGCTAAAATTAGATCCGTTGGTCGGATTTACTATTGTTACAGACGGGATGGTATTATCTAGTATTGTGACATTGTTAGACAAAGACATATTTCCATCAATAAAACCGTCGTTCGGAGTAACTTGCGCACCCCAGACTTCTCTAGCTAAAGTTTCTTGTGAGACGATCAGCAAGCTCTGATTATTAAAAATAGCTTTGATCTGCTCATCAGATAAAGAGCGGTTGAATATCATAACCTCATCTATGGAGCCGTTCCAGGTATTTCCTGCTACTCCTCCTCCGATCTTTAACGATGTAGCTGTAGAACGCGGCGGTGTTGGCGTAGCTATTGATGAAGTTTTTACGCCATTCTCATACTGGACTATGTGGGTCCCATTATATTTGCCAACCACATGCATCCAGGTATTATTCGGCCACGCATTTCCATTTGTGGTAAAGCCACCTGAGCATCCTGAGCCATTGTAAACCACAAATTGAGAGATCCCGCTTCCGCCCATGAAAAAAGCATAGTTCTCAGTACAAGTTCCAAAAGTGCCTTTCGCTAACATCGTATCATAGATAGAACCAGTACATGCGGGATTAGCATTGTTCGGGCAGTTATGCTTAGCCCAGAAAGATATAGTAAATAGTTCGGTAGTAGTATTGAAATCAAGATAATTAGTGTCTGGTATGTTTAAGTATTGGGTGCTGGCGTTATCAAAATAATATGCTCCTTTCCCATCAAACCCTCCGGTAGAGTTCCAGATGGGGTTGCCGAATTCAGTTCCACTATTTCCTAGACCGGAATAATCCCAGGAATTATTTACATTAGTGCTATTGATCCCTTCAAATGGCATGTTCAAGACTGCGAAAGGTATTCCATTCCTCAGCCAGTTAGTTATATTCTTTACTGCATCCCCATCTATATCAGCTACATTCTGAAGGTATAATGTTAAGTTTTGGTTGGTATCGTTAAGAGTTACATTGGTAGTGTTCAATATCGGTGTTCCCTGGGTTGGTCTTGCGTTTAATATATTGACTGAAGATATTACCAGTGCGCCATCGCCGGTTCCGTTGTTAGGATAACCAATAACAGTCCAATTTTCAAATCTCTGGGTCTCTTCCGCTACTATCAGATCGCTGCGGTTGTTGAAAATAGCTAAAATCTGTTCGTTGGATAATGTTCTATTAAATATCCTTACATCATCTATTGTTCCATTCCAATATCTGGAACTGGTAGCTCCGGAACCGATCTTTATGGGCTGGGCTAACACTTTTAAATCCCCATTTATAGCTTTAATACAGGTAGTACCATCTACTCTGCCGATAACGTGAGTCCCATTGTTGGTCATGGCATAAAAATGCCAGGTGTTAGGCGATGAAGCGATAGCGCAGGCATCAGTACTTGCAGTAGTGTTCCATATCCTGAAAGTAAGTGAATTTCCTGCAGATTCAGCAGATATGGTAAACTGCCTGCTTCCACCTAGATCATCATTTGAGATTATTCCTACTACCGATGAAATAGACGGATGTTTTGCCCATAAAGTGATGGTTCTTCTTGGAGTATCATGAGTGCCTTGATAGGGGATATTGATCTGGTCATCTATCCCGTCAAACTCATAAGCGCCTAAACCGTCGTAACCTCCGGTATCATTCCAGACTATACTGCCTTGATCTGATCCATTATTACCATAACCAGAATAATCCCAGGCATTAGTGGTATTGGTATAATTAATTCTTTCAAATGGCATATTGGCTATCATTATTGAAGAACTATTCCTAAGCCAGTTGTAAATTACCTTGGTTGCGGTGTTAGAAACATTATATGCAGTCAGATTAGTAGTAGTATCATTTGTCTCCAAATTAGTCGTATTAAGCACTAAAGAGCTTAACACCGGCACACTAGCTATCGAAATATCTTGAGTTGTGACAGCAGCGGTATCTAACAGATTATCTGCTAAAACCTGTGAAGGATCATCCACTGAAGGCAGTTCAATACTTTCATTTTTTTCAGCAGGTTCTGTAATCAGATCTTCAACAGGATTATTTTCTGGCGGAAGAGTAATATTTTCAGGAACATCTGCATCCCCGGAAGTATCATCTTCCGGCAGCTCTGCTTCTGGCGCATCTGAAACCGCATCAGAAGGCACTGAGATCTCAGAAGATGCATCCGGCAGACTTTCTTCCGGCGCATCAGCAGGAAAATCTATCGAAACTACTGCTCCGGTCAAACTGCGCTGCGGAGCAAGAGCCAAGAAAAGCATAACTCCTACAAAAAGTATGCTTATGAACAAAATATTTACTAGGTTTAACCTCTTTTTTCTAACCATTCCTCTTTGTGCTTAATATATACAAATAGTATATAAATATTGCTTTTAAGGAGGGTGCTATGGAAGCCCCTGTTTTAAGACGAAAATTTAAAAAGAATCTTAATATATCAGCTTTCATGGCAACAGAAACTATAGCTGTGCATCAATTCGCTGAAGAATTGAAAACTATCCACAAGGATTTAGAATTCATCAAAGAACATATGGTTGATATAGATGTTATCCTTACTCAAAAAGAAGAATGGCGTTTAAACGAAGCGATTGAAGAATATAAAGCTGGAAAAACAATTTCTTTAGAAGACTTTCAAAAAAAAGCAAGAAGAAGATAAGATGTTTAAACCAGTATTAAGTTCTCATGCTCAAAAATTCTTAAAGAAAGCTGATTCGCAACTTTATCAAAGGCTCATCGACAAGATTAAAGAATTAGCCGACAATCCATTTCCACCATTTTGTGGCATCGTCTCCATCCCAAGCGAAAATTATATAAATAACCAATAATTTGGTGTATATTAACCAATAAAGTGGTTTAATATGATAACTGAAAAACAGCTCAAACTATTTGAAGTGTTTGCAAAACAACCATTTGCAGAACACACCAGAAAAGAGGTAAAGAAAAAATCAAAAGAAAAATCAAATAATGCTCTGGCTTTAACCATTAACCGATTAAAAAAGGAAGGGGTGCTGATCGAAAAAAAAATTGGGAAGTCTGGGATTTTAACTCTTAATCTTGAAAACGATCTGGCTTTTTATTACTTGGCCATATGCAACGATAATAGAATTCCGCATCTGGCCAGGCTTGCATTGGAAAACTTAAAAAAAGAAATTTCTCTAGATACCCCCTTTTATTCAATAGTTCTCTTTGGCTCGTATGCAGCCGGAGAACAAAGAAAAGACTCAGACTTAGATGTTGCAGTGTTCATCGAAAATGAAGACAAAAGAAAGCATATAGAAGCATTGGCAAACAGCGCCAAACTAAAAAGCATCCTGGAGATGGATATTCAGGTCATTCCCAGAGCTGAAATGATCGAAATGCTGACCAATGACGAAGAGAATTTGGGCAAGCAGATAGCCAGAAAACACTTGGCGGCTTATAATCATCGGATATTTTATGAAATAAATAAAGAGGGGATTAAACATGGATTCCGAATATAAAATATATCTTGCAAGGGCGCAAAATGAATTAAATCTGTCAATGATGATTAAAAAAATCAGTGATGATCAAAAGATACAGATCGAAATATTTGGAATGAAAGAGGACACTTATTACAGTGCAGTGATTTCTCATGCATATTATTTTATATTTTATGCTGCAAAAGCATATCTTCTATTGAAACGCATAAAAACGCAGGCTCCAGAAGAGCACCGAAAAACTTTTGAAGAATTCTCAAAGCTGGTAGATGCGGGAATAATCGATGTAGAATTATTGAATATCTATCAAAAGATACTCCTAAAAGCAGATGTTTTGCTGCATATATTTGAGTTGGAAAAAGGCAAAAGAGGTAAATTTACCTACAGAAGAATACCGCAAGCGAACCAAAGCCCCGCCCAAGAAAGCATAAACAATGCAAAAACATTTTTTAACAACATATGCCGGTTATGTGAAAAATCCTGATGGAATTGCAGTAAACATAAAGAAAATGGTACAAACTGAAACCGACCCGCAAAAGAATATGAACCAAAACCGTTCCTTTTTCAATCGCTGGGCCAAGAGCTATGATTCCGCTGCTTTCCAATTCTGGATGAGGCATTTTCAGGAACCTATCTTCAAGGAACTTGACCTTAAAAAGAAGCCAAAACTTCTAGACATAAGCTGCGGCACTGGAGAATTGCTAAAAAAATTGCAGGGAAAAGCACAGCTTTACGGAGTTGATCTGTCCGAAGAGATGCTTGCTATTGCCAGAAAAAAACTATCAAAAAACACCACGCTTCTAAAAGCTGACGTCCATGAGCTTCCATTTAAGGACCATTTATTCGATTACGTCATAAGCACTGAAGCGTTTCACCATTACCATGACCAGCAGAAAGCACTGCATGAAATGTTCAGGATAGCCAAAATAGGCGGAAAAGTAATGATTGTCGATATAAACTTTTTTTTGCTGCCTATACATTGGCTGTTCCAAAAGCTTGAGCCGGGATGCGTCAAGATCAATAGCCGAAAACAGATAAAAGTCCTCTTTGAAAAAGCAGGCTTAAAAAATATCCGGCAGCAAAGAAGCTTCCTGTTTGCGGTTATGACCATAGGAGAAAAATGAGGGTCGGCTGACAAGATTAAGTTCAGTATATAAAAACATATAAAGGAAACTAAAATATTTTCGCCATGAAAATTACTTTTACATTTCATGCTGAATTAAGACTCAAAAAGAGAAAAATTAGCAAACAAGAGGCAATAGAAGCGACTAAATTTCCTGATAAAACTATTAAAAAGCATGGAAAATATTATTATCAAAAAAAACTTGAAAGAGGGACCATTGAAGTGGTTGCTGAAATTACAGAAGAGAATTTAAATATAATCACTATTTATTGGCTATAAAATGGAAATAAGCTTTGATAAACTGGCGGATGCTATGTACATAGAGTTCAGGAGAGGAGAATTTTTTAAGAATAAAAAGATAGATGACTTCACAATTATTGATTTAGATAAGGAAGGACATATTTTAGGTATTGAATTACTTGAAGTAAGTAAAAGGATTCCATTAGAATCTCTTTCTGAAGTGCACTTAAAAAATCTTCTGGCAACAGCCTCGGTCTAAAATAAGGGTTTATCACTATTTTTTGTAATGTTAGTCATGGAAAAAGATTAGGAAAGTGGCAGGAGAAAAATGAGCTCAAAATCAGCTAAATCCATCATAAAACCGAAATGTTTAAAAATAATAAGCGATTTCAGTACCATAAGATACATGATAGATGAGATGTATTCTAGGTGTTGTTGAATGGAGGAATCGACCTTAAAAACAGGAACTACGACCGTAGGCATCGCCTGCAAAGACGGCATAGTATTAGCTGCAGATAAGAGAGCTACCGCCGGCCATATGATCGTAGACAAGAGGGCTGACAAAGTCCATGTCCTTTCTGATGATTTCGCCGTGACCATCGCCGGAACAGTATCTGACGCCCAATTGATAATAAAGCTTATAAAAGCAGAATTAAAATTAAAAGAAGTCCGCACTTACAAAAAGCCTTCCGCAAAAGAAGCAGCAAATGTGCTTGGCGGTATCTTATATTCAAACATCCGCAGGATGAGCATGCTTCCCGGTATCGCGCATTTCCTTATGGCAGGAAAAGACGTGCAAGGATTACATTTATATGACTTATTCCCTGACGGAAGCATAACCAGGATAACTGACTTCATATCTTCCGGATCAGGTTCAGTTTTCGCTTATGGTGTCTTAGAGACCCAATATAAGAAAGATCTAAGTGTCGATGAAGGAGTGCATTTAGCGGTAAAAGCTATCAATACCGCATTGCAGCGTGACAGTGCTTCCGGCAACGGAATAGATGTTGTGGTTGTAACTGAGAAAGATATCAAGCGGGTGATGCATAAGGAAGTTGCATACAGCCTGTTATAGATTAAAAGTAAAGAATAATCCTTTACCTATTTTTCGTTCACAATTTTAGAAAGTGTTAAGACATTAAAAAACATAAACACAGGAGATTATAATAAAAAAATGGCAGATATATTAAAAGAAATAATAAAATCCTTGCCTGAAGGCAAGATTTCGGACGCAGCATTTGAAGGGGCTAATATAGTCCTTTATACTAAAGATAAAAATTACTTCATCGATAACGAAGGCACTATCAGGGAAGCAGTAAAACAATTTCGTAAAAGGATAGAATTACGCGCAGACCCGGTTTTATGCCTTGAACAGGAAAAAGCAAAAAAGATAATACAGCAGATAATTCCTGCAGAAGCAGGGACTCAGGAGTTTATCTTTGATCCGCCGCGGTCGCAAGTGATCATACATGCTGAGAAGCCAGGATTGATCATCGGCAGGCAGGGAGAGATTTTACGCGATATCAAAGAAAAGACCTGCTGGATACCATTCATAAAAAGGATACCGCCTTTAAGGTCTAAGTTAATCGAAAGCATACGTTCAGTCCTATACGAAAACGCTGAAGAGAGAAAAAAATTCCTGCATAAGACCGGACAACGGATCTATGACGGATGGCTTCGCGAGAAAAAACAAGAATGGATAAGGCTTTCTTGTTTAGGAGCATCAAGACAGGTTGGAAGAGCATGTTTCTTATTGCAGACCCCTGAATCAAGAGTATTGATAGACTGCGGCATCGATCCTAGTCAGGAAGATGCTGGATCTTATCCTTATTTTGATGCGCCGGAATTCAACATCAGCGAGATCGATGCGGTGGTAGTAACTCACTCTCATCTAGATCACTCAGGATTGATCCCTTATCTGATCAAATTCGGATACCAAGGACCTATATATTGTACTGCCCCTACCAGAGACGTAATGACTTTATTGCAGTTAGACATGGTAAAGATCCAGCGCGCAGAAGGAAAAGAGCCCATTTACAGCAGTGATGAAGTTAGGCAGACCGTATTACAGACCATCTGCTTAGAATATGAAGAGGTTACTGACATCACTCCTGACGTTAGGCTTACATTATACAACGCAGGACACGTCATCGGAAGCGCTATCGTGCATTTCAATATTGGAAATGGCCTGCATAACTTCGCATATACCGGAGACTTGAAATATGCACGCACTAATGTTCTTGAATCAGCTACTACTCAATTTCCCAGGTTAGAAACGCTGATGATTGAATCAACCTACGGTGGAAAGGAAAACAACATGGCAGAGAGAGACGCCGACGAGTATATGATAAAGGTCATCAAAGAGACCTTTGAACGCGGCGGAAAAGTTCTTATGCCGGTATTGGGTTCAGGCCGTGCGCAGGAAGTCATGGTCATAGCTGAACGATTGATGAGAGAAAAACTTATCCCAGATGCTCCTATTTATATCGACGGGATGTTATGGGACGTCACTGCTATCCACACAGCATATCCGGAATTCTTGAACAGGAATATCCGTGAGCAGATTTTCCACATGGAAAATAATCCCTTCATGTCTCCCCATTTCAAACAGGTTGGCTCTGACAAGGAACGTAAAAAAATAATGTTAGAAGAAGGCCCCTGCCTGATCCTTGCAACTTCAGGGATGCTTATGGGCGGCCCGTCGGTAGAATATCTTAAAGGATTGTGCGAAGGCAGAAAACATTCATTGATCTTCAGCTGTTACCAGCCTCCCGGAAGTCTTGGCCACAGGATAAGGGAAGGAGAAAAAGAGATCATGCGCAGGGACGGCTTGAAGACTGACGTCCTTAAAATAAATATGGATGTCCATAAAGTCGAGATCACTAATCACTCTGATCGAAGACAGCTTATGAATTTCATAAAAAGATGCAACCCGCAGCCTAGAAAAGTGATCATCGTGCACGGAGAATCTTCAAGATGCCTTGATTTCGCTTCATCTATCCATAAGATGTTCAGGATAGAGACTGTAGCTCCGAAGAATCTGGAAGTTATCAGGATAAAATAGGAAAGAGAGGCGTGATTTATTAGTTTATTTTATTCAACTAATTTATCGAGAGCGATTTTATATCCTGGAAGCCGGAACTCAGTAGCATCTATTATCCGTAAATTATCACGCTGTGAATTTTTACTTAATAGCCGTTCTATTGCCTCATCAGAATCTCTGCCTATACTTACTTTTGTGGTTCTGGAACTATAAGGTTCCATCTCATGTTCGTAAGTGACCAGGTACAATTTTTCTTCTCTTTCGTCAGCCATGATGATTCACCTCTTTGATCATTGAGAAGCACTACTATTTATTGGTTGTGAATCAAATGGTTAGAAGAGGAAAATATAGGAAACAACACCCACTTTTCGTAATTAACCTAAACTTTTATAAACTATTTCTCTTAAAAACCATTAATATACGCCATCGTCGCATACACAAAATGATACGCATTTTGGTCGCGACGAGGCAAAATACGCCATCGTCGCATAACCCGGTATTGCGCAAGTCTTGAATAACCTTTTTAGAAAAGGTTAATCAAAACTGTCTATGTTCGCTAAG
>CAYHKV010000035.1:0-8471 GCA_964357125.1 uncultured Methanosarcinales archaeon
GGAATTGCTTACCGAAGCCTGGGTGCTAAGATGTATAGGGATGCCTAATTCACGGCATTTTTTTATTACTGCGAGATCCCAGCAGATGACTGCATCGATATCCGCATCTTTAAGCGCAGAAAGAAGGTTATCCAATCCAGATAATTCCTGTTCAAAGATGATTATGTTGACGGTGCAGTAAGCTTTTACTTTATGCTCATGGCAATAAGAGATCAGTTTAGGAAGATCTTCTATAGAAAAGTTTTGGGCTGCGACCCGCATATTGAACCCTTTTATACCAAAGTATACGGCATCTGCGCCTGCATCTATCGCTGCGGTAAGCATACTCCAATTTCCAGCTGGTGCGAGCAGTTCTATTTTAGGGGCCATGTCTTATCAAATGATACTCTCAGAAACCACCATTTACCTATTTATAAGGCCTTTTTATAAGAGTTGTCATGGGAAAATGTACTATTTAGAGGAATAAAGAAAGAAGATCTGGTGAGAGTAGATAATTTAATAAATCGGCCTTAATCATCTATTCTTATGAATTTTATAGATTTGTTTAAACCATATTCGCCAGAAATTAGGGGAGATTTAGAAGAATACTTAAGAGAACATGATGGAATTAGTGCAGATAATCTATTTTATGGACCAAAATATTTTTTTGAAATAAGAGATAGAAGGCTTATGATTCCGGGCGTAACCTGCGTAAGGGTCAACCAAAGCCCTCTTCCAGATATTGGATATTTTGTAAATTCTGATTATCTGCTAGAAAGTATGGGTCCTGGACACCAAAATATGAGTTTGATAGGAGCAAAAAAAGGAATTTATGATCCGAATAAAGCATTGAATAATCTAAACTGGTCTATTTCGGGTTTGAAACTTTAGGATTAGCCCGTTTCTTACAAATAAAACTTTTTCTAGAGCAATATTGAGCACATGAATCACAAGCTACGCAAAGAAGAAATGCGGGGGACGTGATTCGAACACGCGTACCCACTAAGGGACTAGCCGTTTGTGACGTAAGGAACAAACCTTAGAAGGCTGTCCTTCTCGCCGCCTCAAGTTCGCCAGGTTTTTGACCTTCTAGCGGATTTGGCCGCTCTCCCACCCCCGCGTGCCACTTAAAAATCAACTGATTATTTATTAATCTTCTTGCTCACATACTCATTTCCTTTTATAAAGAATCTCCACTGCAGGTCTAATGCATCCTTAATCCCAACACGGGAACTGCAGCTTATCCTTTGAACTTTAAACCCGTCATCCAAGATTAACATCTCTTTTCCTAATTTTAACCCATTGAATTTTTTGTCGATCCCCAATGCAGAACATAACTTTCCAGGACCGGAACATAAGTTATGCAGATCAGTTGTTTTTCTATTTTTCTTCATGGTATCAATTCCAGATATCGGTTCTACAGCCCGTATCAGGACAGCGCCAGCTTCATCTTTTTCAGTAGTAAAGTTTAGGCACCAATACATGCCATAAATGAGATATGTATACACATGGCCGTAAGTGTCAAACATCAAAGAGCTTCTTTCAGTGCGCTTATATGCGTGAGATGCAGGATCACGGCCATAGGCTTCAGTTTCAACTATGCGGACCTGCATGCCATTTACAGATATTATCTTGCCTAACAGCTCTTTGGCTATCGTAACTGTATCTCTAACGAAAAAAGATGCTGGAAGTTGTTTCATCAAAGTATTTAGAAAGATAAAACAATAAAAAGGTTCTTATTGAGAATAAGAGATATTTGATTTATAGGCAATCATCTCAAAGACCACTATACCGCGTTCTTCTTCATCTTCCCCATCTTTCCTTTTTGGATTGTCAACGTTATCAGGCAAAGGCTCGTAATCATCTACCGGCAAATATAACGGTTCCGGCTTCCATTCTTTTTTGCGTTCTCTTTCCTTACGTTCCCTTTCTAATATGGATCTGATAACTACGTCGTCTAACATTGAAGAATCATAATTAACTTAAATTATTTAATCTTCTGCATATAGAGACTATATATCCCTCTTATAGATATCCGAAAGCCAAGCCTACTAAATAACCTATCACTCCTGCTCCCAAACCGATCAATACTACCTCCATACCGGATTTAAACCAGTTAAGTTGAGTAAATTTAGACTTAGCCCAGCCCATGCCAAATAAGGCGCAGATGGTCAATACTGATGAAATTATAGCAGCCGTGTCAACTGGCAAAAAAACAAACGGAGCTATCGGAAATGACGAACCCAGCAAAAATGAAAAAAACATGCCGATGGCATTTCTGATCGGAACTTCCAGCTTTTCTTTAGAGATACCTACTTTTTTCTGGACCATATAATTGCATACGAATTCAGGATGATGATATTTAGGAGATCTCTTAAACAGCATGTCGACCTGTTTCTTATCCAGCCCTTCCTTGATGAAAGAAGAGCGCATCTCAGTATAACACTTTTTAGGGTTATCTTCCAGATCTTTTTTAGTCGATTCTATCTCGTGCTCATATACTTCCCGCTGGGATTTAGAGGAAAGATAGCTTCCTGCAGACATGGAAAAAGCACCTGCGAACATGCTTGCCGAACCCGCAAGTATTATAGCATATGCTCCGCCATGCCCTATGTATACGCCTAATACCAGACCTAGATTTGATACTAAGCCGTCTTCCATGCCGAATACAAAATCACGGATAACATCTTTTATGTTTGTAGGGATCATCAGTTCATCACTACCGCGCATCTGTCTGACACGCATTTAATTTCTCCCTGGCCGCAATCAATACTGTCCGGCTCGCAGGACATAGTACAAAGGATACCGCTGCAATCTGGAGCGTTTGCTTTATTCACCGCTCCTGTAGCATGGCAGCATTGGGCAGGAACGCAATCCTGATCGGTAGAACATTGCTGGGCTGCAGGAGTGCAGGAAATAACCATAAGAATAACAGCAAGAATAACCATAACCAACATCATCGTAGTTCTTTTCATATGCATCCCTCTTTATGCTATAAACTATTTCAGGAGATCATTTTAGGAAATTTTCCTGATATTTTATCTTTTCGTTGATTTCTCCCCGCAAATTTTCGCCCATCATCTTTTGGACATCCTTTTTGGGATAATTTGCGAGAAGCCAGGATAGTTTTATCATAGCCGTATTTGCCAGCATATCCTTGCCGGAGATTATGCCGAGACCAATAAGATCCCTGCCTTTATCATAGACATTCATGTTGACGCTGCCAAATAGGCATTGGGTAGCCATTACTACTACGCATCCGGAATCCACTAATTTCTTGATGGCAGGATATATTTTCTTATGTATAGCGCTTTCTTTGTTAGGGGATTGTCCAGGGGTATGGCCTAAGCCGGTGCCTTCTATGATCAACCCTTTGTAATGTTTGTCTTTAAAGAAAGAAAATTGTTCAGGGAACATATTGACATGGATCTTCAGCAGGCCGACTTTATCTTCCATCTTCGGCTTAAGGACCAATTTTTCTGCGCGCTTAGGATAATCTTGCTGTAGGAAGGATATTTTTCTGTTTTGATAATCCACGCTGGCGATAGCCGTATCGTTGATCGCCTTAAAAGCATCCCTTCTTGAAGAATGCAGCTTATAGGTTTTACAGGCCGGCAGGATCAGGCAGGAAGTATCGCTTTCTGATCCATGCATACAGATGGCTACGCCTGCAAAGTCAGTTTTAACAGCAAATTCTGCCGCGCAGATAAGATTCATGGCAGCGTCACTGCTTCCCCTATCAGAAGAGCGTTGAGCGCCGACTAAAATAATGGGAACAGGAGATTTTTCTACGATGAATGATAAGGCGGCGGCAGCAACAGCTAAATTGTCAGTGCCCATGCCTATAATGATGCCTTTGACGCCTTTTTTTACCTGACGCTCGATAGCTTTGGCTATCAAAGAGAAATGAGCGAAACGCAGATCATCGCTCCACATCTGGGCTATCAATTCCGATTCAATATTTGCTATATGCTGAAGTTCTGGAAATAAGGAGATCAATTCTTCCGGAGAAAATTCAGAAGCTACACCGCCGGTTCTGTAATCCACTTTAGAAGCGATAGTGCCTCCGGTATGAAGAATGGCGATTGTCGGAAGATTTGGATTTCTGGCAATTTTAGATAGAGGCTTATTTTTTGTTTCTTTGGTTTTTATCACCGACATCTTAGTGACTTCTTTCTTTTCAAAACCGATATTATAGCCGTTATCTACTTTAAGGATTACCGTATTCTTATCGGAGCTGGGCATCAGGATGCCTTCTTCTGCGCCTTTTTTGGTGCTTACTTTTACCCTATCTCCAGGTTTTGCCATATGTAGATTACAATTTCTAAAGGTTTATATAGATTGTGCCTGGAATCAGCAGCATGGATGACTCTTTGAAGGAGATTATAAATTCCTTAGAAAAGCCTGCTGCTTATACGCACCCTACAGAAAACATCAAAAGAATAATCACCGGAGCTTCAGTGGTATTTCTTACTGGAACAAAGGCTTATAAATTAAATAAACCGGTAAATTTTGGATTTCTTGATTTTTCCACACTTGAAAAAAGGAAAAATCAATGTGAGAAGGAATTTCGCTACAATTCTATCATCTCTCCAAATCTTTACATTGGAGTCGTTGCCATAAACAAAGATCAACTGGGAAATATCACCATCGATGGACCCGGAAGAACCATTGAATACGCGGTGATGATGAACCAGCTGGACCCTTCTTCTATCATGAGCGAATTATTGAAACTGGAGAAGGTCAATAAAGCGCATCTGTGTGATATCGCAGACAAGATTTTCTCTTTTCACCAGCAAGCATCTACTGATGAAGAAATTTCTTCATTTGGATCTCTTAAAAGCATCCAGTTCAACTGGGATGAGAATTTTGAACAGACCGAGAAGTACAAATCGGCAATTATTTCCGAACAAGATTTCAAGTACATGCAAAAGAAGATAAATGATTTTATCCATAAAAATAAGGAACTGCTTTCCGGCAGAGTCAAACTTGGCAAGATAAAGCATTGCCATGGTGATTTTCATTCTGCTAATGTGTTCATAACACCGGAAATTTACATCTTTGACGGAATTGTTTTTAATCAACGCTTCCCCTGTTCAGATGTGATTGCGGAAGTAGCGTTCATGGCCATGGATCTGGAGTTTCATGGAAGAAAAGATCTGGCGGAAGCTTTCATAAGCAGATACCAAGAATTAAGCAAAGATGACGGCATAATATCATTATTAGATTTTTATAAGTGCTACCGCGCTTACATAAGGGCTAAGATAAATTGTTTCACATCAGAAGACACCAACCTTATTGACGATGAAAGAAACTATGCGGTCGCTTCTGCAAAACAATATTTCTCATTGGCAAAAGATTATGCTGATAAACTCTAAACATATTTTTTTATACTGGAAAGCAGCATATTTTTCACTTGTGAGATATTTTCTGAAGTGATATCGTAATCCAATGAAAAACCGCCGCCGTTACCTCTTCCGCCGCCGCCAAGACTTTGCAAGAAAGGAATGATCGGAAAAGGAGAATTATCTTTAGTCAGCATCATATGATTACGGACAGGAGGTTTAAACATGCACACGAATAGGTCTGCTGATCGAGAGTGATTATCACGCAAGAAATATGCCCCTGGCTTCTGCGAAAGCAACGGAGAACAATAACCGAAAAGAACATTATAGTTTCCAGCCTTGACGATCTCAACGCCGTCATTAAGCTCTTGAAAGGCAGCTTCTTTACGTTTATCAAAAGCATCAGCGTATTGCTGCCATTTAGGACGTAATTTCCAAGTTTCATCGAACACCTTTTCATCACGCAATCCGCAAGATAGATCCAGCAATAATCCGTAGTCCAAGCCCTCATTGGCAAGAGCAATGACCTTTTCCAATTCGTTCCCTATCTGAGTGTTATCAGCATCGCTGGAAGCGGTCTTGTAATCATGCGCTTGCGCTATTTTTGCCAGTTTCCTTTCGTAGGCATCTTTTAAAGCAAAATGCTGAGCGACTAAAAGAGCCCCGCATTGATGAGCATCATAAATTACCTTTATCCCTAATTCTGCAAGTTTTTTTTCATTGCTTTTAGTGCCTTCATGATGGTCAAACCAGAAAGATTCTTTTCCCGAAACAAGCCGTTCCAGAAGAGTGAAATCATGCCCCCCAGCGTTTATCAATTTCTGATTAAGACTTACATCACTGATATATACAGAATCGTGCTGTCCAACCAGCTGTGCCGCCTGCTCAAATGCTTCCACGATCCTATCGTAACGGACAAATATATTGCTTTCAGGATAATTTACGCCCATTGAAAAATGGCGCATCTTCAATGCTCTGGCTATTATTCCGTCTGGATCTTCAGCATGTGCGATAAGTAATGGTTTTTTGCTCATTGTCTTTCCTTGATTGAATTTATTGCATCTATTATTTCCTGGAGAGGATTAGGTACTGATCTATTGCTGTTATCTTTTTCAGGAACTGATTCTTTTTTAATCTTTTGTTCATACTTGACATTCCAAACCTTATCTTTTATTTTTGAAGCTATCTCGCCAAGATCGTATTTCGGCTGTTTTGGCTCCCAGAGCAATCCCTGCAGGCCATCGTTCTGCCAGCGGGGAAGGATATGTACGACTAATGTTCCGGAAGGATTGTCGTCGGTAATCCCTGACATCAAAAGAATATTGGTGCCCTGCGCTTTTACAGCTTCAAAAACTACTTTGCTGACGATAGAAGCTGTAGAAAATAGATAAGCAGAATCTTCCTGTGATAATTTTTCTATATACTGGCTCTCTTTTTTGCTGTAGATAGTTACCTGCCCTTTGGCACTGGCGTTATTAGGGATTATAGCTTTTATTTTTTCGTCTTCATAGATAACTACTCCTTCATCTGCAGGAGAGAACTGCGACAAGGTTTCTTTATGCATAGCTTTATGCAGAAGGTCGGAGATCAGTTTCTTTTCCTCATCGCCTGTTTTTACTCCTTTCTTCAGCAGGAAATTGTAAAAGCCGTCGCCGTTTTCTCTTGGCAGGAAATGCGCCATGAAATGATAGGATTGCTGCCCAGCTGCCCCGCCTAAAGCGATAAAAATATTCATGCCGGTATTGACTAAAGCTGATTTTATGACTTTGCTCAGACTGGCAATTAGACCAAATTTATGAGAGAACTCTTCTTCTGAAATGTAAGCTGGAAGCGGGTAATGCTCTTTAAGCATGAATAAAGTATGTCCTTTCAGGGCGGGATAGATATCTAACAGGGCGATAGTCTTATCGTCTTCAAATACTTTCTTGGCATTAGGTATCTCTCCGGAGATAAGTTTACAGAATACGCATTGGGACTTCTGTTCATCTAATTGTTTTTTAACGTCTGGAGGGAGGGTCATTTTAATCCTATTAATTTCACTCCCTAAACCACACCTAATATAAAAAAATAAATTTATTTCTTCTTGGTCTTCTCTACGTGCTTGCCTAACTTTAGCTTCTTGATAAGTTCCTTATAACGGTTCCTGATAGTCACTTCGGTAACTCCTGCTACATCAGCTACTTCTCTCTGCGTTCTCTTCTCACCATGGATTAGCGAAGCTACGTATAAAGCTGCGGCAGCAATTCCGGTCGGGCCTCTTCCGGAGGTCAGTTCGATATCTCTTGCCTGTTCTAATATCTCTACCGCTTTTGATTGTGTTTCAGGCGTCAATTTTAATGCTGAAGCGAATCTAGGGATGTAATCTGCAGGATTGCTGGGCCTGATGCTGATCTCCAGCTCCCGGGTTACGAAACGGTAAGTCCTTCCTATTTCTTTTTTCTCTATTCCTGAGGCTTCGCCCATCTCATCTAAAGTTCGCGGGATTTCGTGCCTTCTGCAGGCAGCGTATAATGCTCCGGCTACTACAGATTCCATGGAACGCCCTCTGACTAATCCTTTCTGCACTGCTGAACGATATATCCTGGCGGCTTCTTCTTCGACTGATTTAGGCAATCGTAAATATGAACTTACGCGCTTTAATTCTGCTAAAGCTACCTTTAGGTTCCTTTCGATAGCAGTGCTAATACGTATGTTCCATTTTCTTAATCTGAAAAATCGGTCCCTTTCTCTATCGGAGCCTAATTTATAGAAATCAGCAGTAGTGCCTACTTCTGTACCCAAACCTTGGTCAAACTGAGTGGCACTTGCAGGCGCGCCGGTACGGCGTTTGCTCTCCTGACCGCTATCGTCTTCAAAGCTTCTCCATTCCTGAGAGAAATCGACCATGCGGTCTTCGATGACTAAACCGCAGTCACGACAGATGGTTTCACCTTTTTCAACATCACGGAAAATATTCTTACTGGCGCATTCAGGACATTCCTTAAGCGTCTTACGATTTATTTTGTTCTCGATAGTGCATCACCATAGAATCTCTTTTTATTATTCTGATAGGATAACCTTGAAGTTTTGCTTTATAAATCTTTCGGTAGATTGTACGTATTTAGTCTAGTACCACAAAAGAAAAATAATAGTTCTTCTTTTCTCAAT
>CAYHKV010000036.1:0-8382 GCA_964357125.1 uncultured Methanosarcinales archaeon
GATGTCTTCAGTGTGACCGTCGATCTGGATATTGTTGCGGTCAATAAAAGCAGTAAGATTATGAAGCTTGTTCTTTCCTGCAAACATGGCCGCTTCCCAGGTCTGTCCGGCTTCCTGCTCGCCGTCGCTCAAAAGGCAGTAAACCTGATTTTTTACTTTATCTATCCTAAATGCGTAAGCCATCCCTGCCGCCTGGCTTAATCCCGATCCAAGAGGGCCGGAAGTTGTTTCCAATCCCGGCAGGGAAGTGCGATGAGGATGACCCTGCAATCTGGTCCCTAATCTGCGCAGAGTTTTCAGTTCAGCCTTAGGAAAATAGCCGACATTAGACATGGTTGAATAAAGCACCGGACAGATGTGCCCGTTTGAAAGCACTAACCGGTCACGTTCTTCCCAGAAGGGATATTTTGGATTATGCTTAAGAACATTGAAATAAAGCGCAGTAAAGACATCAGCCATGCCTAAAGGCCCTGCAGTATGCCCTGAACCTGCTGCGACTAAAGCCTGTATCAGATCCTGCCTTATCTGATTAGCCAATAATTTTAGTTTTTTAATGTCGGTAACCTTAACGATAGGTTTTATTATTGTCATAAGTCCTCTTTTTAATGACAAGTAAGAAAAAAGAATTAATAAATGTTTGGTAGCTTAGCAGTAATTGCAAGCATGACCTTTCTTGGTCACTTTAGATTTCTTGACCGCTTTCTTTACTGAAACTTTCTTTTTAGTATTTTTCTTTGCCATTTATATCACCTGTCACGGTAGAAGGGTTTTCTTCTTTATAAAACTGTCCTTTAGACCGTTTATAGAGCACCGCCGATAAGATGAATGAGATCAGAACTATCACATGGACGACGGTACACAGCGGACAGATGGTCTTCAATAATATCTCGGCTATTATAAGATAGGTTACAAACCCTAGACCGACCAAATTCCACCAAAAGAAAGCAGATGCCGATTCTTGGTCTTTCGTTGAATTAAATGACATCAATCCTATGAAAATAAACCATACCACTCCAAAAAGAGCTACCGGCGCTCCTAACAAAGTAGAATAAGCACTGCTGTTGACTAAAGTACAGGATATTGTCGCGCTTATGTCGCAGATAGTATTTCCTATAGCCGGAAAAAAATGCCGATAGGACAGATAAAGAGAAGTGACAAAGCCGAGTATGCTCAATAACACGATAGACCATAACAGCCGGCGGTTGCTTTTAGTTTCCATACTTATCTCTTTTTAACCTCTTTTTTAATAAAGTTTGTGCTTAAAAGAAGATTATCGCAGTTTAAGGCTATGAAAAAGATTATATAATCAAATGGTTTACTTCTGCTAAAAAGAGGTGTTAATATGGATCGTAAAGTTTTAGGATGGATACAGATAACCGGCGGTGTTCTGGCTTTGCTGTTTTCGGGCAGGATAGGATACAGCGGCATGATGGGCATGATGGGATATTACGGCGGCTATAACATGATGTCTTATGGCGGCGGGATCGGAGTGACTATCCTGGCTATCCTGGCGATAGTAAGCGGAATCCATCACGTTACTAAAAAAGATACTAAGAGGCGCTAACATGAAACAAAATCTAGGAAAATTAGACCGTATTTTCAGGTTTGCCCTGGCTTTCTGGTGGCTTGGCCCATGGATGCCTTATTACCGCCCCTCGTGGATAAATGTAGTTGTCGCAGTTATAGCCTGGATCGCTTTGTTAGAAAGCTTATCCGGATGGTGCTTCCTGCATCAATTGGCAAGTATAAACAATAAGAACCAATAAGGCAAGAAAATGGATACGGTAAAGATATACACTACGCCGACCTGTCCCTGGTGCAAAAAGGCTAAGGTCTGGCTGAAAGAAAAAAAGATCAAGTTTACTGAGTATGATGTGACTAAAGATGAAAAGGCCCGGGAAAGGATGATCCGGAAATCCGGCCAGAGCGGAATACCGGTGATTGAGATCGGAGATCAGATAATAGTCGGATATGATCCTAAATCGATCGAAAAAGCGCTGAAGAAAATAAGATGAAATTTCCTATGAGGAAGAAATACCGGGAATTATCAGCGCAACCTGCCGTAATAACGTACTACTGGCAGACACAAGTAACTCGGATTTTTTTCTGCGCATTCTTGCCTGAATTTTATTTCTTCATCGGCATCAAGAATTCTGTATCCGACAATGTCATCTAAGGACATTCCGTATTGTCTAAGCATCCTTGAACCATAATGGTAAATATTTAACTTGTCCGCAACAGGCACCATTACCGGTGAGCCCAACGGTTCGTAGATAGTCGGCGTCGTATAACCTTTATGATCCGTTTCTTCTCTTTTAAGCTCTGGAATATTAATTATTCTGGCCCCTAATCTTTGCGCAACTAGTTTGGGGTCAATTTTCTCTGCTTTCTTGCCGGTAACTTTTATTTTTCTTGTCATCGAGATTCAGGTTCCTCAATAAGTTTTTTAGTTATAGGATATATGATTTAGTAACCTCATATCCATCTTTAGTGTCTCCCACGATATACCCTAACTCCTTAATCTTTTCCCTTAATTCGTCCGCTTTCTTCCAGTCCTTGTTTATCCTGGCTAACTGACGTAATTCTGCCAGATCCTTAACTTCTTCAGGAATTGATGTTTTTTCTTTCTTTATAGGTTTAAGATTTAAGCCAAGAACTTTATCAAATTCCAAGATCAGTGAAATTTTATCTATATCTTCTAAGGAGTCATCTTTTAGAGTTTCCCATAAGACGGCTAATGCCTTGGGAGTGTTTAGGTCATCATTGATCTCTTTAGTAAATGAAGCTAAATATTTCTTAATTTTCGCAGGATGTTTTTTACCTGAAGCAGATAATACCGATAATTTATCCATCAATTTTTTCCTGGCGATCTGCGCTCCCTGCAGAGATTCGTAGCTGAACATCAGCTGCTTTCGGTAATGAGCGCCTAAGCAGAGATAACGATAATCTAATGGATCAAATCCTTTTTCTTCTAAAGTCGAAAGAGTGATGAAATTTCCTCCCGATTTGGCCATCTTCTGCCCCTCTAATACTAAAAATTCATTGTGCAGCCAGTATTTTACCCAGGGTTTTTTGCCGTTGGCTGATTCTGACTGAGCTATTTCGTTAGTGTGATGTACAGGAATATGATCTATACCACCGCAGTGGATGTCAAATTGTTTTCCCAGATATTTAGTGGCCATGGCAGAACATTCGATATGCCAGCCGGGATATCCTTTACCCCAGGGAGAATCCCATTTCATCTCCTGCTCCTGGAATTTTGATTTGGTGAACCATAGGACAAAATCTGACGGGTTGCGCTTGTGAGTGTCTGCTTCTACTCTGGATTTTACTTCGGCATCCAATTTCAGCAGAGCTAATTTTCCGTAGTCCGCTGCGGTCTTGGTATCAAAATAAACATTACCCCCGGAGAAATAAGTGTATCCGCCTTTTTCCAGCTTCCTGATCATGGCGATCTGTTCTTTGATATGCTCGGTGGCTTTGCATAAGGTAGTTGGAGGAAGAAGATTCATCTTTTCAGTATCTTTGATGAATGCCTCGGTGTAGAATTTCGCTATCTCCGATACTGACTTCCCTTCCCTTTTCGCTCCCTTGAGCATCTTATCTTCTCCGGAATCGGCATCGCCTTCATTCTCTCCGCTGAGATGGCCTACATCAGTGATGTTCATCACCTGCTTTACTTTGAACTTGTTGAACTGAATAGTGCGTCGGAGAATATCTTCAAACAGGAAAGAACGCAGATTGCCGATGTGCATGTAATTGTAAACTGTTGGCCCGCAGCAGTACATTCCTACCGTACTTTTAAGAGGAGTGAATTTCTCGCGTTTCCTGGTCAAAGTGTTGTATAAGGTTAATGACATAAAGTGTAAGAAAGCTACCGAATTTATAAAAGTTTAGAAGCGATGGTTATTTAGAATGATTTTTCAGATAACATCCCAAAATAAACTTTATGTGAATCTGCCAATGGATGTTTCCTTTGTAATAATCGTTCAAATATTTTTATTAAGATTGGATCATCCAGTTTCTTCATGGCATAAGGGTAAAATTCTGAAGTGTCATAACCTAGATTTTCATAATATAACGCCTTGACACCAGCATCTAACTTATCTAACTGATGGGCAAGAGGTGATAGAGGGGCAGATTTATCTTCATATTCCAGCCAGAGAGTCATTATTTTATCCCCAAATGGAATGGATTTTGTGATCTGAAGCATCGCTTCATATTCGTTCTTATGTTTAACTTGCGGATCGACATTGTCGCGAGGAGTGACATCGCCGCAGATAGCTTCAGGCCAGTCATGTACTGAAAGCATCCCTACCAAATGTAAATCACCAGTGTAATAGTACCCTGCTTTAGCGACGTTGTAAGAATGATCAGCCACTGATTCGCAGATCTCTGGAGGAACACCTCGTTGCAGCCATCCTTTCCTTTTTAGATCGGTTAACTGATGTAAAGTTCTTATCGAATCTGCTAAGTCTGTGAAGTTCATATTCCTACTCATACCTCAGCGCATCCACCGGCTTCAGCTTGGATGCCTGATATGCCGGAAGTATCCCGGAGATCATGCCGACTATGAAAGCGAATAACAGCCCAAACAACAATACCGAAGCTTCTAAAGTGACTATCAAGGGAAATCCGGCCTGTTTGGCGATAGGGCCGACCGCTAAAGCCATCCCTGAACCTAATGCGGTTCCAAGTATTCCGCCGACTAATCCGATCATCCCCGCTTCAATCAAAAATATCCATAATATATCCGGATTTCTTGCGCCGATAGCTTTCATGATGCCGATCTCTTTAGTCCTTTCCAGAACACTAGTGTACATCGAATTCATGATGCCTATAGCTCCTACTAATAATGATATTGCGGCTATCCCTACCAATACTATCTGCATCACGCCTAATACCTGGTCGATCTGTTCAAGAATCTGCGAGGCGGTGACCACTTCAAAATTGGTGTCTCCTCTTTTTCGTTCCAGTTCCTTCTCTATCCTTTCCTGGATGGCCGGGATGTCAGAACTGGATTTTACCTGAACTATGATGGTGTCCACGCTTTCCGGTTCATCGAAAATCTCTCTGGCAGTATCCAAGGGGATGCTTATCTGATTATCATCCTGAGCATTTCCTATCTCTTTAACTATGCCGACTATCTTAAAATCAACCTTATTTATTTGGATCTTGCTCCCTACATCTAATTCTTTAGAGAACATCTTTTCGGCTACTCTTGAACCGACCATAGTGACATATTTTTCGTTATCTTTTATGGTTCTTCCGGCCTGCATCTCCACGCCGGTATCTGCTAAAAATTCTTCATATTGTCCTGCCGGCAATCCGCCTACTAGGGTGAATCCTTTTTCTTTTTTATAAGTTATCTCAGCGCTTCTGAAGAGGCCCGGAGTGACGTACTCGATCCCGGAAATTTTTTCCAGAGTATCTACATCTTTCGAGGTAAGACCATTAGACATGGTACCGGGACCCTGAAACCCTTTCCCGGAAACGAAAATCCTGTTAGCGCCGAAGGTTTCGAACTGCTGTTCGATAGTGCCCTGAAGGCTGTGAGACATGGTTATCAGCGAGATTATCGCAGCTACACCTATGATTATACCGACTACCGTAAGCCAGGAACGAAGTTTCCTGTGCCTGATGCTGTTCACGGCCATCAAAAAGTAATCAAATCGCATTTTTTCTTCGCTTCTTGATCCTTCTGTATATGATGTAACCTACAATACCTGCGATGACCGCCAATACCAACGGGGAGAAGATGCTTCCTGATTTTATCAATCCGAGCTGCTTTGCTTCTTCTTCGCTGTATACATTCAGTTTCATCAGCTTAGACTTGCTGAACTCCTGATTGTGCGAATCGCGGTATTCCATCTGCAAGGCCAATATGGGATCTTCTACTGAAGGCATGATGGTGAACTCTTCAGTCTGAAAATCTTCTACATCTATTGATCCGATGTATGCGGTATCCGGAGAGAGAATCTTATAGAAAGGGCTTTCCAGCAAAGTTACTTTCAGGAATTTTATGTCAGTCAATCCGTTATTGATGAATTTTAAGGATACTTTTCCCTGATCGCCTACTTTTACTATTTCTGAACTATCCAATATCACGTCTAATGCTGCGTCAGCGCTGACTTCTACACTTATCATGGAAGTTTTGGTAGTTCCGTTATAGGTCATCAGGACCGGAATCTTATATACTGATGGTTCCGCTCCCGGAAGAGATCTTATCCTGAAATGAAGATCTTTATGTTTGCGGTCTTCTAATTCATTGATGACTTTTTCATTTGAAGAGTCTACCGGCGCGAATGGAACATCGCTTAGGTCTAATGCTACCACTACATTTTTTATAGTATCATCGCCGGCATTTTTTACCGAAATATCGATACTTACTTCATCTCCCGGCAATACTGTTTCCGGATCAAGGCTGAATGATTCTACTGCGATGTCTGCATTAACAGCAGGCATGATGATCACAGCTAAGATCATCAATAATATGCTTAATGTTTTTATTTTCATCTTATCCTCCGATTATCTGTCCGTCTTTCAATCTTATGACTTTGTTGGCTAATCTAGTAAGATCGGGATTGTGAGTGACCAGGATTATGGTCTTTCCTTTTTTGTTTAGTTCGCTTAACATCTTCATGACCTCTTCTCCGGTTTTAGTGTCAAGGTTTCCGGTAGGCTCGTCTGCAAGTATAATGTCAGGGTCATTGACCAACGCTCTGGCGACGGCAACTCTCTGTCTTTGTCCGCCGGACAATTGATTTGGAAGATGATGCATACGATTTCCTAAGCCGACCTGTTCCAGCAGTTCTTTTGCTCTCTTTATGCGGATGCTTCTGGAGACATTCTGGAACATCATAGGTAAAGCGACATTTTCCAATGCATCTAAGCTAGGGATAAGATTGAAAGTCTGGAATATGAAGCCGATTTTTTTTCCTCTTACTTGGGCTAGATCGCTTTCTGAAAGGGATTGGATATTGTATTTTCCCAGGAAGATATTTCCCCTGCTGGCGGTGTCTAAGCAGCCGACCAAGTTCATGGCGGTACTCTTACCTGAACCGCTAGGGCCTATCAGGGCTACAAAGTCGCCTTGGTTTATTTTTAAAGAGATGCCGTTTATGGCAGGAACTTCTACTCCTTCTAATGAATAGATCTTGTACACATCTTGCAGGGATATTAATGAAGCCATTCTTTAGCTTTGTTGTGCGGTTGATTTATAAAGGTTTTGTGTGGAGGAGTATTACGGAGTGGTGACAGAACGCCTATTTGTGGCAATAAGAATTTTCAGAATGTAACATCTTTATACGCAATCGCTATGGGGCAAAAATTTAATAAATCTCTTTGATTATTTAAATAATATATGAAAGCAAAAGTTATAGAAGTGCATCTTCCTGAATACCATATCAAGAAAAAACCTGATTATGTTAAACTCGGGAAGAAAGTTGATAGGGTAATTGAAGAAAATTTTTCAGAGGGTAAATATATTCTTCGTGCTTTGGGTTCTGATGATCATTCAAATTTAAGTTTGGATACATTAACAGATATTGTTTTAGAAACTGGAACTGACAGATATGATCCAAACAGAAAAGGCGTGTGCCATGACGAATTCTGTGGTTATGATTATGATATTCAAGCAGGAACAATCACAATAAAAGACGGCAAGTTAGTTATTCCCAAAGATTACAAATATCCAACAGAATTTGGAGATACTGTTTGGCACTTTTTCGAGCACACTCCTTTAGATAGGGGTTATGCTGTCAGAATTGATTTACTGCTAATTTATGATCCAAAACAATTGACGAAAGCAAGAAAGTTTCATCCCAAAGCACGAAGTGTTAGAAGAGGTTTGAATAATTATCTTTACAAATTTAAACATCCGAAAAAAAAGAAAGATGCACTTCTTGGTATTATTAAAATCCTGAGATAAATTTTTGCCCCTCTGCGACTTCTTCGCTCCACTTCGTTCCGCCTAGATCACGCTGCGCTCTCCCTTCTGCCAGAGAACTTAACAGCGATTATACCTAATTTTTCCACAGTTCCCTCACCTACTGCTCATCTTTATGATATAAGTCCAAGATAATAACCTTATCCTTTACATAAATATACGACAGCCGAAATGGAGAGATGTACAGCTCCCGAGTGCCTCACCACACACATAAATCTCTCGTTTCTCCAACACATTTAAATAGTATACCTTAGTTATACTATTCTATGGGAAGCCCCAGCAAGGAAGAAAACGTACTGAAATTGATATTAGAGAACAGCCCGTTAAAAGAATGGCATTTTGAAGAGATAGCCAAAGAAGCAAAAGTCACAAAATTGGTAGCGAACAAATGGCTTAAGAAATACGTATCCGAAGGATTGCTCATCCGTGCTAAG